>JBDSHT010000355.1:0-9283 GCA_039918315.1 Ginsengibacter sp.
CCTGCGGGAATTATTAAAAATTACAGCAACTTGCCCGCTATTCAGTGGAACACGATAAATCCGAAAATCATGAATCATCGCATTCAGATTGGGATCTCCGGACAAAAGCGATTTCCCAATATAAAGATGCTTCTCCCCTGTTTGCTGTCCGAACACTTCTGATAATTCCGATGGGATATCTTTTGATTCGCCCACAGCTTTACTATTAACATAGGTGGTTATAGACTTTGAGGGAATATCGATAACGATTGCAAGGTGAACCCATTTATTCTCTTCGATGGCAGGAGAAACCGCTCCTTTTTTACTATTCTTCTCAGATGTTATTAATGCCTGAAATCCTTGCTGGTCCTTGGTGCCGGCAGGGGCAGCAAAAAAATGTTTGGTGGCATCCGTACCGAAATCAAAAAAGCGTTGGCTCGGTTGCTCCGACCGTAAGTAAATCCATCCGGATATGCTGAGCGATTCTAAATCGGTTAATGCTCCGCCAGGAATTGTCACAAATGCATTTCCATCTCCGGAAAGCGACAACACTTTTCCGAACCGGTTGTCATTGACAAATGTGGCTTCCTGACCTTGAAATTTGGCGTGTAAATTATTTCGCGACCAATCTTTCAGATCACCATTAAACACATACCGTGCAATCATTCCGGTTTCACCAATTCCATCCAATATCTGGTCGCCACTTTGTGCCTGGGCAGTAGTAACAAACAGTGGCAAAACTGCAATAAACAGCATGACGCGAAGGAATATTTTGTACATTTTCATTTTTGTATAATTTTCATCAGTAACTTTTTTCCTTTTTCTATATTCATCAAAACAGATTTCTTTGTCACTAAAAATATAAGAACTAAAATTACTCAAAAGTGTAGCGGCAATTGCGTAACAATTGTTATAATCTTTACTGAAATTAACAACAACAGACCAAAAAGAAGATTTTTATTGTCAAAAGTACATTTATAAGAAAGCTGAGAAGAATTAATGATGTTGTTGCACAAAATATGAGAATTGTGCAAACGCCCCCAAAAGAAGGCTAAGTAAAAGTGGTCATTTTTAAAGACCTTTATCGTCATCAATCGTACTTAATAAAACCTTCTAAAAATAATCAATGTCAAAAATTGTATTGATCACCGGAGCTTCCACCGGCCTTGGCCTTGTGACCGCTGTCTATCTTGCAGGCAAAGGAGCCACCGTATATGCCACCATGAGAAACACCGAGAAAAAAAACGCACTTGAAGAATCCGCAAAAAGATCAGGGGTTCACATCAACATATTGCAGCTGGATGTATCTTCTGAAGAAAGTATTCGTAATTGCGTAGAAAATATAATTGACCGGGAAGGAAAGATAGATGTGCTGATCAATAATGCAGGCGCCGGTTTTATAAAGGCAAGTGAAAATGTAACTGAAGATGAACTTCAATGGGTAACGGATGTGAATTATTTTGGCGTGGTAAGATGTACCAACGCCGTACTGCCACACATGCGTAAAGAAAGAAGCGGCCATATCATAAATATCACCTCTGTGGGTGCCCTTGTGGGACAGGCATTCAATGAATTTTATTGCGCAGCCAAATTTGCAGTGGAAGGCTATACAGAAGCCCTTGCAGCTTATCTTACGCCGTGCTTTAATATCCGGTTTACCCTTGTAGAGCCCGGTGGTATGCGCACCAGTTTTTCCGAAAACTTATCCAAACACCTTGAAACTCATTCTGGCAAAAAAGATCCGTATGAGAATCAATTCAATAATTTTTTGCAAAGAAGGGAAGCCCTTTTGAAAGATGAGAATAGTCCCGTTTTTCAGGAACTGGATGAAGTTGCTGCCGTTATAAATAATTGCATCGAGTCCGATACACCGCCATTACGCATTCGTACTTCTGAATTTGCGAATGAATTTTGTAATTTGAAAACCGGCGCCGACCCGGATGGGCTGTTATTGCATAGCAGGTTAATTAAACCATTTCTCTAATAAAAAATAATAGCTCTATTTTTATCATCGAAAAAAAGAAATGTTATGTTCAAAAAAATATTCTTGCCCTTCCTTGCGCTTTCCCTGGTATCATTTGCGTGTGCTACCAATCAACCTAATAATGGCTATGCCCAGCCGGTGTATGTTTTTCCCGGTGTTGGCCTGGGTAGTATCATCGCAGTAGTTGTTTCCTGGAGCCGTAATAAATCTATTTTGTGGGCCATCATTCATGGCATTTTTGGCTGGCTGTATGTTATTTATGCTATTTTGGTGAAGGCTAAGTAGAGAAAGCGGACAACAATGTAGGCTTATCCCAGGCAAACAGCATATATATATTGGTTAACGCAGGGCTACGCTAATCGGCGGAAAATTATCTTCATTTCTATGAGGAATTTTTATGTCGATGTATTCGATCATTTTGTATGTGAGCTATACCTGTGCCAATAAATACGAGCACTTATCGTTATCACCGAATTTATATTTTCTGCTCACACGTAAATGTATATAATTCTTATTTGCAAAGCACAATACGGCCCATTCTCAAACCTTAGCTGCAAAACTTGCGCTAATGAAACGTTGCACAAACTTGCGCTACAAAACGCCCGTTTTAATGTGCTATAATTTTAGGTTTAGGAATTGTCAAGATGTATAGAACTACAAATATTGTCGCAATTGCAGTTATTAAAAAAGTTGTTGTCGAACCAAAATTAAACCAAATAAGTCCAGCTAATGAACTGGCTAACATGGTACAAATGCTTTGAAGTCCTGAAAATGTTCCGATTGCTGTTGCTGTGTCTTTTTTGTCTGTGATGTTTGAAATCCATGCTTTTGAAATGCCTTCTGTTGCAGAAGCATAAATACCATAAAGAAAAAACAGACTGAAGAACAGGTAAAGATTTGTGTTGGCTGACATTCCAAAATAGACAACTGAAAATAATATAAGTCCAATTACAAAAATGGTTTTCAGTCCTACTTTGTCGGCAATGATGCCAATAGGGAAAGCAAACAAAGCATAAATGAGATTGTAAAAAATATAAACTCCAATTACCATAGTGTCGTCAAGTCCTGATTGTTTTGCTTTGAGTAAAAGGAAAACATCTGAACTATTGAAAAGTGTAAAAGCAAGAAGTCCGATTACTAATTTTTTATAGTCTGACGGACTTACTTTCCAATAATTTAGAAACGAAAAAAAACGCGTTGACACTTTTGGTTTGATATCATTTGTCCTTTTGTCTTTCAATAAGAATGAAGCTAAAACAGCAAGCAGTCCTGGAATAAAAGCAATATAAAAAAGTGTTTTATAGTCTTGTGGGAAATAATACAAATAAACCAATGCCAAAGAAGGTCCCATTACCGCACCCAAAGTATCCATTGAACGATGAAAGCCAAAAACTTTACCTTTTGTTTGTGGGGTGGCTTCGTCTGAAAGTATGGCATCTCTTGCACCTGTTCTAATTCCTTTTCCGAAACGGTCAATAGTCCGTGCAAAAAATATCCAAAGCGGATAAATAAAAATTGCCATCATTGGTTTTGAAATAGCGCTAAAAGCATAACCAATTTGAACAAATGAAACTCTTTTGCCCGAAGTGTCCGAAAGTTTGCCAAAATACCCCTTGCTTAAACCTGCTGTGGCTTCTGCAACTCCTTCAAGTATTCCAATTAAGACAATTGAAAAACCAATACTCTTTAAGTAAATCGGCATAATAGGATACAGCATTTCGCTTGCCGTGTCTGTAAACAAACTTACCAACGATAAAATCCAGACTGTCCGTGTTATGTATTTCAAAAGTTCTTCTTGTTTTGTCGTTTAATGAGTTTAGTAGCAATAGTTTTGTACTTAGCTATACTTGTGCCACGGAATACTGGCACATCTTGTTGTCATGAAACTTGTACTTGCTGCTTATAAGTAAATGTATATCATTTTTGTTTTTGTAAATCACAAGTATGGCTCATTCACAAAACTTGGCTACAAAAATGCGCTAAAGAAACGTTTATGCATACTTACGCGAAATGGCACTAAAAAAAAAATGCTCTACAGACATGGTATAGATACTTGCGAAGAATTGAGTGAAATGGCAGGTTTCATTTTTTAGAATTATTTTGGTTACATTAAAATATAGGAACTGATAAGCAGTTTTCAATTGTATTTAGAAAAAATGAAGCGTGGGCACTTTTTCCCCAACCAAAAAAATGCCCCCATAGTTGGGAGCATTTTTAATTTTTTGCTACGGAATAAAATATTTCCGTATGATTTTATATTCTTATAGTTAAGTAATTAATGACCGTCACCATCTATTGATTTTTTGACATCTTTAGCTGCATCACCAATGGCATCACCTGCTTTTTTCACTCCTCGCTTGGTAGCATCCCATCCGTCTTCAATAGCCTGACCTGTTTTATCAAAGAAATTTCCGGTTCGGGTTATAATTTCCCCATCGGCTAACCTAACAGTTTTTGTGTCTTTTTTTACTTCACCAGTCTTGTACACTACTACACCATTATCAAGCGTTACATCATCATCGGCAGCCACCCAATCGCCATTTTTCCACACCCTCACTGTGCCGTCTCTATAGGTAGCATCACCTTCCATGGGAGTATAGGTTGTTGTATTTACCTCAGAGGTAGTTGTAGTAGTAACTAATGTATCAGTATTTACGTCATTAGTTGTGGTGGCATCATTACACGCTGCAAAAGTAGTTGCAAGAATTGCCAGGGATAAAAGTTTTTTCATTTTTTTTGATTTAAGTTTTAAAATAGATTTAGCTCCCACACTAATATAATTACTGTGCCAAAATTTACACGATGCTGGAGTGCCTGGTTTACTCTGCAAAAATCCGTGATCTAGGAAACGCAGCCACCGTCTTGTCTCCGGCAAATGGTCGTTGAATCAAAACGTTGTTATTTGTTAGTAAAATGCGTAAACATTTTAAAACTATCGAAAGCTCAACAAAATTATATCCCGCAAAGGAATAACGATAATTCCCTTTTAGGCGGAAGTTTAAAAGCAATGTTTTTGTTCTTTGCTATACTTGAGCCTTGGAATACCAGCACTTATCGTTGTCATGAAATTTGTACTTGCGGCTAATAAGTAAATGTATATAATCCTTGTTTTGCAAAGCACCAGTATGGCCCATGCACAAAGCGTTGCTACAAAAATGCGCTAAGGAAACGTTATACGAACTTGCGTGGAAGTTGGGTAAGAACGATTTTAATTTTCATTAAGAAGCATCCATGAGGTTCCAAATTTATCACGCAGCATAGCAAAACGATTTGCAAAAAATGTCTTCTCCATCTTCATAAAGATTTCGCCGTTGCTGGAAAGCAGATTATAGATTTGCTCTGCTTTCTCCGGTTTATCAAATCTGAGCGTTAGGTAAACGCTACGCATAGGTTCGGCATTAGGGATATCTGCGCCCCTGAAAATAGTACCCCCTATTTCCACAATCGCATGAAGAATTGGTTTCGTCCATTCCTTAGGAAAATTGGCAGGCGGCTGCTGGTGAGCAGTCATCAAAGTTATTTTGCCACCAAGGTGCTGTTCGTAAAACTGAAACGCTTCTTCGCAATGACCTGGGTAGTTGACATAAATGTCAAGTTTTATGGATTGATCGGTATTCATGAATCTGTTTTATTTAGCTTGTTTATTTCCGGTAAAATTCTTCGTAAAGATAATTTTATCATCCCCCAAATTTTAAAGATGTGCCATGGAAACTAATGCTTGTCTTTGTCATCAAATTTCTAGTTCCTGCTCATAAGTAAATGAAACAAATTCTTATTTGCAAAGCACAATGATGACCCATTCACAAACCTTTGCTACAAAAATGCGCTAACGAAACGTTATGCATACTTGCGCGAACTGGGGGCTTATATTTTGTCAAGCATTATTTCATCTTTATTTATATCAGTTAATTTGTTCAATACAAATTGAATGCCCTCTGCTTTTCTTGCTCCATTCGGTGAGCCGGTTTCTATCATTTCAAATCATTTTTTTTCAATTTTTGTAAAGGGTGTGTTTTGGTGGTTTCAAAATTATAGCGCAACGCCTTTATCAAATATAAGTTTTAGCTGGAAATTCTTTTTTCCGCTGCCATGTAAAAATTGGAAATGTAATTCACATTCTAAAAGAAATTACATCCGAAGAAGGGGTTTCGTGTGCCACGAATCACGGCAAATACTTGCTGATAGCGGATTTTCGTCTTATGATAATTATGAACATCTTAGTAAAGAAGCGAAGGATATTTATGTACCTGACCAACAAATGAACAATGAAAAGGAAATGGTAAAAATCCATATCACCGGAATTTTTTTTTACCAGCAGGAGGAGGATTGTCTGATATGTCTGGAAGGCAAACAACTTTTATTGACAAGAACTAACGCCCACAAGCGCACAAAACAAAAAAGTAAAATACAGGAACCATTCAGCACAATTATTCAATACTAAAATGGTCAACCGCTTTTGAACAACACAACAGTCACTGATGATTTAATACAGGGAAAGACGGTTAAGTCTTTCCGAAGCTGCACTAACCAAATCCATACTTCTGCGCTAAACAATCTTTCAAGAAAAAAATTTTTTTTTTCTTTCTAATATCTTTTGATTACTTTGTTAACCATTTGGTTAAATTATATGGGCAAGATTAAAAAAGAAAAAACTACAGAAGAAAAAATATTAGCGGGTGCTAAAAAAATCTTCCTTACTAAAGGTATGGCGGGTGCCCGTATGCAGGATATTGCGAATGAAGCAGGGATCAATAAAGCCTTGCTTCATTATTATTTCAGGAGCAAACAAAAGCTATTTGAAGTTATTTTTCTGGAAGCTGCGCAAAAGTTATTTCCCAAGATCAATTCCATTTTTGAATCGGACAGTCCCTTATTTGAAAAAATTGAAAATTTTTGTGAGGAATACATAACGATAATGTCTGAAAACCCTTACCTGCCTCTATTTGTGTTAAACGAAATAAATCAGGACCCTGAAAACTTTATAGGAAAGATTTGGGATAAAAAAGGTTTCCCGAGGCCACAAAAATTCCTGGAGCAAATAGAAAAAGAGGTTAAGAAAGGTACCATTAAAAAGATAAGCCCCTTGCATTTGCTCATCAATCTAATCTCGATGTGTATTTTTCCTTTTGTGGGAAAAGCAATGATTCAGTTTACAATGGCTTTGGATGAAATGCAATTCAAGAATGTTATAAATCAAAGGAAAAAGGAAGTGTCAAAATTTATTATTGATTCCATCAAAAAATAATTATTCTATGAACATTTTGACCATTTGGTTAAGAAGAATTCTTACTACAATTATTATTATCATCTTTGCCACCGCTGTAAATTTGAAATTGTATGCACAGCAAACAAAAACACTTTCAATAGAAGATGTATATCACCTGGCGAGAAAAAACTACCCACTGACCAAACAGAGAGATTTGATTGCAAAGACAAAAGACTATTCCCTATCAAACGCCGCAAAAGGTTATCTGCCGGTCTTCTCGGTGAACGGACAGGCTACTTATCAATCCACTGTTACCAGTTTCCCCTTTCAGATTCCGGGGCTTTCAATTCCTGAATTTAATAGAGATCAATATAAATTTTCTGCACAAGCAGACCAGATAATTTATGATGGTGGTATCATAAAAACACAGAAAGAAACCGCAACAGCCAACGAAATACTTCAGCAGCAAAACCTGGAAGTGCAGTTGTATTCTTTCTATGATCGTGTCAACCAACTCTTTTTTGGAGCGATATTGATGGATGAACAATTACAACAAAATAGTTTACTACAACAGGATATACAAAATGGAATTGACAAAGCAAAAGCACTGGTTGCAAATGGCGTTGCTTGCAGGAGCAGTGTCGATGAATTATCAGCGCAGCTTTTGCAGACACAGCAAGCCAGGGTAGAGTTTGTTGCAACAAAGAAAGCATTTTTGGATATGCTCGGCCTTTTCCTTGATGCTAAACTTGATGAGAGCACAATTCTTGAAAAGCCTGCCCAGCCTGTCTTAACTGATATTGTTTCCAGGCCAGAGTTATTGGCTTTTGATTCTCAGAAAAAGATTTACGATCTGCAGGGTAAGTTGCTGAAGAATCAATTAAAACCCAGGATCAGTTTTTTTGCGCAAGGCGGATATGGCCGTCCGGGGCTCAATTTTTTAAGCAACACTTTTGAATGGTATTATACCGGCGGATTGAGATTGCTGTGGAATTTCGGAAGCCTTTATACTTTAAATAACAACCAGCGTCTGCTGGAAATAAACAGGAGTTCGTTAGACGTACAACAAGAAACTTTTCTTTTTAATACAAAGATTTTGCAAAAGCAACAGCATGCAAATGTTGAGAAATATGACAGTCTTATTCAAAAGGATGAAGCCATCATTGAATTAAGAAGTTCTGTAAAGAAAGCGGCTTATGCCCAACTGGAAAATGGCGTGCTTACTGCGCATGACTACATTAACCAGGTAAATGCGGAAGACCATGCAAGGCAAAGCAAAATTCTTCATGAAATACAAATACTGCAAGCGCAATATAGCTATCAGAATATTGTAGGAAACGTTCATAATTTGGAATAGATAGAATGCGAATAAAACCAGAAGTATGGCTATTAGGCTTTACGAAAGAATGTATAGAATAAATTGCGGGGCATTAGGAATTGGAAACCTTAGTAGAAATCAATTAAAAACTATGAGACTACCTTATTTCATGTGAAAATTTAAAGTAGGATATGGTAATAAGGTTGCAAAATTATTAGGGCATTTTCTACTAAGGTCGGAGGCAAGAAACCGGGGATTTAGTTTGAGCCTGTTCTGCCTGATTCTATTAATAAGAAATAATACAAATCTTAAAATAATACAAAATGAAAATTCGGTTACCCCTGTACGTTAGCCTGGCGAGTTTGGTCCTTTTTGCCTGCAATAACAACAAACAGGATTTTGATGCATCAGGAACTTTTGAAGTAGATGAAGTGGTGGTCTCTGCCGAAGCGCCCGGCCAGATAAAAGCACTAAATATCAGGGAAGGTTCTGTGCTGCAAGCCGGTAGTATCGTGGGTTATATTGATTCATTGCCACTCGAATTACAGAAGGCGCAGGTAGAGGCAAGAATTGATGCCTTGCAAGAAAAGACCGCCAATGTAGCGCCACAGGTAAAGCTTTTACAAGATCAAACATCTGTTTTAAAAGTGCAATTAGATAATGTGATTCATGAAAAAGAAAGAACGGAAAGATTGATTAAAGCGGATGCAGCCACACAGCAACAATTGGATAATTTAAATTCACAAATAGCGGTGTATAAAAAACAAATTGTAGTGAATCAACAACAGATAAAAGT
>JBDSHT010000356.1:0-9962 GCA_039918315.1 Ginsengibacter sp.
TTTTCTTCCAACCCTTCAACTTTTCTTTTCAAAAATCCCCGATAATCATTGTCAGGAACAAAACAAATTTCGTAGCTCTCATTTTTCTTAGCCAATTCCGGATAGCCAAAATCAATAGCCATTTGCCTTATTTGAGATTTACGGTAAGTGCCTAACGGCAAAAGAGTACGGGCAAGAAGATCTTGCTGTACACCCCACAGAACATAGCTTTGATCTTTTGTTTCATCCAATCCTTTTCTTATAAAATATCTCCCGTTGGTATGCTGATGGATTTGTGCATAATGCCCCGTGGCAATAAACTCGCAACCCATTGCATCAGCTCTTTTGGAAAGTGCCCGCCACTTGATATGAGTATTGCAAAGCACACACGGATTTGGAGTTCGACCTGCAATATATTCTTCCACAAAATTATCGATTACAAAATCACCAAATTCCTCTCTTATATCTAAAATAAAATGTGGAAACCCATGCTGAACGGCAGCCGCTCTCGCATCATTGAAACTATCGATATTGCAGCAACCGGTTTGTTTATTACTATCGCCGCCACTGGAGGCATAATCCCACGTTTTCATCGTGATTCCTATCACCTCATATCCTTCTTTATGAAGCATCAATGCAGCTACGGTACTATCTATGCCACCGCTCATTGCCATTAACACTTTGCCTTTTTTACTCATCTTTTTTTATTAATGGGCAAAGATACCAATTTTTGAAATTTAGGTTGTTAAAGCTAGTGGCATGGAGTTGCTTAATTGGAAATATGTACTCTTGAATAATTGAATCTTATTTTAAAACTATTTAATCAAACTAAAACTATCGCCATCAAATAATCCTTTGTCACTTAATTTTAAATGAGGAATTACCAACAATGCCATAAAAGATAAAGTCATAAATGGTGCTCCCAATTTTGATCCCAATTTCTTTGCCGCCGCATCTAATGTTGTGTATTTTTCAGCAACCAGGTAGCCATCCTCGGTACTCATAAGACCGGCCACCGGCAAGGGTAAAATTTGATTGAAATTTGGGTCTTTATTGTCAGCGATACTAATACCACCTTTTGATTTTATAATCAAATTTACCGCGTCGCATATACTCTCATCGTCAACGCCAACCGCAATAATATTGTGGCTGTCGTGCGCAACAGAAGAAGCGATAGCACCTTTTTGCAAACCAAAATTTTTGATAAATCCTTTTGCCACCGGCGCATCATGGTATCGGTTAACCACAACGATTTTTAGTACATCATCTTCGACGCTACTTATATAATAGCCATCTTTTTCTTTTGGTTTTATTAATAATTTATTGGTGATTAACTGACCATCCAATGCTTCAATTACCTGTAGCTTTTCCCCATCAGTTTTGATTTTAAAATCTTTGGCTTCTTTTTTTGTACAATTGAAATTATTTATAATTCCGGCTGGCTTTGTTTCAATTTTTGACTTTCCTTTTTCTGCAACTTTCTCACCATTTATAAAAGTCTCATCCACTTTGAAATCGATTAGATTCTCGACAATTATAAAATCCGCCGCATCTCCAGTTTGTAACAATCCTACATTCATTTTGTAATGAAGCACAGGATTAATACAGGCTGCTTTTAAAACTTTAAATAGATCTACTCCTTTAGCGACGGCCCTTTTGCAGAGTTCATTAATGTGACCATTCACAAGACTATCGGGATGTTTATCGTCACTGCAAAACATGATATGATCTTCATGAGAATGTAGCAGATTGATCAATGCGTCAAAATTTTTAGCGGCACTTCCCTCCCGAATTAAAATCTTCATTCCATATTTTAATTTATCCAACGCTTCTTCTACGGTAAAACATTCGTGGTCGGTACTAATGCCGGCTTCTATGTAAGTACGCGCATCTTCTCCACGCAATCCGGGCGCATGGCCATCTACAGGTTTATTATATTTTTTTGCTGAGTTTATTTTTTTTATCACTTCTTCATCATGATGAAGTACACCGGGAAAATTCATCATCTCGCTGAGATAAAAAATATCATCGTCTGCTAAAAGAATGTCTATAGCTCCAGAATCTATTGATGCTCCGGCGGTTTCGAAAATAGTTGCAGGCACACAACTTGGAGCACCAAAATGAAATTTAAAAGGAACTGTTTTTCCATTTTCAATCATATATTTTACTCCTTCCATTCCACACACATTGGCTATTTCATGCGGGTCACTTACTGTAGCGACCGTGCCGTGCACCACAGCAAGTTTTGCAAATTCGGAAGGCACCAACATCGAACTTTCTATGTGTACATGTGCGTCAATAAAACCTGGGAGTATAAATGCAAAATCGGAATTTGCTTTATCCAATTCAATAATGGATGTAATGATTCCACCTTCTATTTGTATTTCCCCGAAAAAAATCTTTTTAGAAATAATGTCAACAATATTTCCTTTTACTAATAAACTCATGGTCAATATTTTTTATAGCTGTTTTCAAAAGTAAGATAAGTTTTAGGGTAAATATTTTTAGCATTGACGGTTTGTAATGTTATTTTGGGGCAGTGAATTTTGTGAAAAACACTATGTTTCTAAAACCCGTTTATTGTATAAAAAGAAACTATATTTTTGCTAATGTTTTTTATAAAAGGAATCAATTACATCTTTGGGCGTTGCCTCAATTCGAAAAAAATCCATCTCAATTTTTCGCTGAATTATTGCAACAGAAAAAGAGAGATTGACATCCAGAATCTGGATTATATCAGGTTGGCTACTTTGGAATTAATGGCACATGAAGTAAATTCAAATGGCTTAGTGGGCAATGTGGCTGAAGTGGGAGTTTATAAGGGGAAGTTTGCAAAATTTATCAACCAATATTTTCCCGAAAGAAAACTGTATCTCTTCGATACTTTCGAAAGTTTCGATGAAAAAGATATTCAGAAAGAAAATAATTTAGGGCTCGGAAATCCTTTACAGGATTTTTCAAATACATCAGTAGAACTGGTTTTGCAGCAAATGCCGTTTGCTAAACAATGTATTATAAGGCAAGGATTTTTCCCTGAAACTGCCGTGGACATTGAAGATTCATTTGTTTTTGTAAATCTCGATACAGATTTATATGAACCTATTTACCAGGGGCTACTTTATTTTTATCCGAAAATAGCTAAGGGCGGATATTTGATGGTGCACGATGTAAACAATGATAACTATCGTGGAGCACGGCAAGCGGTAGAACAGTTTTGCGAAGAAACCGGAAATGTATTTACTCCGTTGCCCGATGCATGCGGAAGTGTAATTTTTGCAAAAAAATAAAACTAGAGATCCAGTAATCCAGGTCGTTTTTCATTGGTTCTTTCCACCGATTTTTCATAACGCCATTCTTCAATTTTTGCATGATCACCACTCATTAAAATGGCGGGCACTTTCACTCCTCTAAATTCTTCTGGACGTGTATATACGGGTGGTGCCAAAAGATTGTCCTGGAATGAATCGGTGAGTGCTGAAGTTTCATCATTTAAAACTCCGGGAATTAATCTCCCAATAGCATCCACCATCACCGCAGCTCCTAACTCTCCTCCGCTAAGTACATAATCCCCAATGGAAATTTCCATGGTTATAAAAGTGTCGCGCACGCGTTGGTCAATTCCTTTATAATGACCACAGATCAACAACAAATTATTTTTTAATGAAAGTTCATTTGCTATTCTTTGGTTGAAATTTTCGCCGTCCGGTGTCAGAAATATCACTTCATCATATCGGGTATTTTTTTGTAAAGTTTCTATCGCGTTTACCAAAGGTTCTGCCATTAAAACTAAACCGGCCCCTCCGCCAAATTGGTAATCATCTACCTGCCCATGTTTGTAATTTGTATAATCTCTAAGATTAAATATGTTCACTTCCAGTAACCCTTTTTCATGTGCTCTCTTCAAAATAGAATGGGCAAAAAAACTTTCCATTAATTGGGGCACCACCGAAATGATATCTATTTTCATGCAACAAAGGTAGTATCAATTTGTCTCGATATTGGAAAGACAAAAACCAGAAAGCGTTTTTGATTTTTACAACATTCTATGCTTCGAGATTTTTTTATAAAAGAATATCACCTTATTAAATTCATTTGATATTCTCCACTTACCCACTAATATGCACCGTTAGTTAATTTAGTTAACGCCATTTAATCAATGGAAGGTTTTAAGTATTTCATTCTTTCTATTTTTAACCAGAGAAAAGAAAACAACAAAATGAATGTTTTGCATTCATCAAAGAAAACTCTGGTGGTTTTTATATAATAAAGGGATCTGCATTCTCAAAAGATGCAGCCCTTTTTTTGATCTGAATTTTTTATAACCCTCAAATAAAATTTCTCAATTATGGCAACAGCTACAAAACCAAGGCGGCCCCGTGCAGCCGCTGCAAAAAAATCTTCAGACGTTCCGCAGGCAGTTCAAAAAACTTTAGATTCCATTAGTAAAGATGGAGCTAATGTAACTAAGGAAGATGCGATCAAAGCATTGCAAAGTATTTCCAAAGCATTTAGGGCTCCGGGACCTTTGAAAGCTCCCTCAACCAATTTTACTACAGAGCTAAATAATATCGATTTCCAGAAGATGATTGGCGGTCCACTGCAGGCTTGTGTCAACGCACAGGTTGCTTCATCACTTGCGACAGTTGACTTTATTAACAAAGTTGGATTTACGGAAGTGGATGGTAAAAAGGAATTGGTGATGGTAGATTTTTCTCACAAGCGTAAAGATATTGAGGCTGATGGTACAGCTAAGGATTCGGAGATAAGCATCAGAGTTCCATTGTTGGCAATGCTGCCAATTCCCAGTTTGAGAATTGAGCACGTTATTATTGATTTCAACGTAAAATTAAATTCGGTAGAAACTTCAAAAGTGGAACAGTCCATAGGTGTAAATGCAGAAGTAAGCGCAGGTTGGGGACCGGTAAAAATTAAAGTATCAGCATCATATCAGCGCAAATCAACCACTGGCGTTGAAGTAAAAAAGGAATATGCTCTCAATGTAAATGTGAAAGCGGTGCAGGATGAAATTCCGGCAGGCCTTGAAAAAATACTCAATATGCTGGCTGCATAAAATCCCAAAAATATAGCAGGGCAGGCGACTGCCCTGTTTTTTTCATGCGTAAAAAATTAACGAATGGCAGAGATTACCCTTTCGGATTACGTGGGATTTATATTTTCTGAAATCACACGGGCACGCGATCATGCGGATCGCGTTAGCAAAGAAATTGCATTGGTATATGCGCAGGATGAAATACTGAAAAGTTTTTCGGTACCTCGTTTTAAGATTCCGGAAATGGAGCTTACAATTCCGGTTATTATTTCCGGAGCCAAGTTTTCTACTTCCCTCGTCTTCAATATGCAGCAGACCTTGTTCAGTAATTTTATTACCAACAAAATGAAAAATGTTATCAGGACAATTCTTTTGAAAAAAAATAATGTTATAAGAGATTTCAGGGAGATAATCAAAGACGATTTTAAGAACCCAATTTTTATAAAAGATAATATTATCGTGCGCCCTTTCCCCATTCGCGCAGGTGAGAAAGAAACTAAACCTCTTAAAGCAGAGGCGGTTGATCCCCTGATTTTAAGTTTTTACGAAGAACTAAAATCAAGCACCGATCCCGCTAATCCTGAGAACCTTGCTCAGTTGCGTTGGGCACAATTTTTCAATAAAAAAATTACAGAAAATAATTTGTTAGCAGATTATAAAACTCAAAATCCCAATAACGAATTATTTATACAAACGTTGGGTGACGTGGTTTCCATGATAAAAGCCAACACCATCGTTTCTTCTACCAAAATAGACAACCTGATGGTGGACCCGGAAACAAATGTGGTAAAAAATCAAAGTAGTGACACCAGCATATTTATCATTAAGGCTAAAATTATGGAAGAAGGAATTTTTATCCGAACCATAAAAGATGAAGATGGGACTGAAAAGCCGGTGGTCGAATTCGAGTAAATAAAATAGCATGCAAAGATTTTTTTATAATGAAAAAATAAAGATTGGCGGGTTGCTAACGCAATTGAATTCCACTATGGAACTATTCAGTGCAAGGCATTACGATGCTGATAAATTATTAGTGCAGTTGATGAAAGATTGTATTCAAATGTATAAGGATTTAGGCTACTCCGAAAAAGAAAGCCAGGTACAATCAATGCAGGCAGAATGGGCTATATCCCAACGCGGCATTAATCCTTACACACTGGTGAGGCAAATCACCAGGCGAAATGAAATGACTGCAACGGTTGCTTTTAAAATATTGCAGGCTATAGAAATTCTGCTGAGAAATGATTACGTGGCCGGTGATGAAAAGATCGGGCAGGCTTCAGATTTAATATCACAAATAATTGTAGCCGCGCTGCAGGCAAATTTGTTAACCGATGTTGAAATAAAAAAAATTAAAACTCAAAAAGAAATTGAAAGTACCTGGAAAAAATTAGGCTCCGATAGCAATCTTCTATTGGGCCAAAAAAGGGTGCTTTTATTAGTAAGCCGTTTTGATGCGCTTATCATTTTTGATGATCTACTAACACCGTTAAAAAAGTAAACAATTTTTATATCAATTTTTAAATCTACTTATTATGGCAAAGGCAAAAAAAACTGCTGAAACTGAAAATTACAAATTAGGATGGCTTCCGGATTTACCCGATGCAAGGGATTTCGCTTACGCCGCTCCTTTAAAAGTAATGATGAATCTTCCAAATCTTGTGAGTTTAAAAAAGCTGTGTCCCGCGGTATATAGCCAGGGAGCTTTGGGGAGTTGCACAGCCAATGCGCTGGGCGCGGCTTTTCAGATTACACAAAAAATTCAGAAGAAATCTGTATGGACACCATCCCGGCTTTTTTTGTACTATAATTCCAGGGTTTCCATTCATACCGAAAACTCTGATAGTGGTGCATTCTTAAGAGACGCAGTAAAGTCTATGAACAAGCAAGGTCTTTGTAAAGAAACAGACTGGACTTACGATGACAGGAATCAGCCGGGTGATAAATTCACTAAAAAGCCACCTGCAAGTTGTTATAAAAGCGCACTAAGCAACCAAATTTTGACCTATCAAAGTTTGCAGAAATCGCTTTCTGTTTTGCAGGGTTGTCTTGCAGAAGGCTACCCATTTGCGTTTGGTTTCAGTGTTTATGAAAGCTTCATGTCGGCGGAAGTAAAAAGGACTGGAATAATGCCGATGCCTCATATTTCCAAGGAAAGAATGATTGGTGGCCACGCAGTACTGGCCGTTGGTTACGACAATAGCAAGCAGGCATTTTTAATAAGAAATTCATGGGGTAAACAATGGGGACTTGATGGCTACTTTTATATGCCTTATGCCTATGCTACCGGCCAGATGGCCTCCGATTTTTGGACCATTCGTTCGATCGAAGGAAGGGCTGAACCTAAGATAAAAAAGGTAGCGGTGGCAAAGAAAAAGTCAGCGCCCAAAAAGAAAAAGGCAACTGCGAAGTAAGCCCAAAAATACTTTCGGTCAATTTGTTTTAGTGGCCGTTGCCATCTACAATTTTACTTCTCTGTATTAAAAGATGTAAATTGTAGGTGGCATTTTTTTGTACTGAAATTAATAACAGGATTCAGCTAAAATTTAATCAAGATAAAAAATCAAAAGAATTTCTATGGAAACAAAAACTTTACCACCAGGCTCTTCATGGCAGGTAACACTAAAGGGACATGGTACAACAGGCTACCAATGGCAGTTTAAAATTTCACCTAAAAATATAGTATCCGTAAGTCTTGCAGAGCAAATTAGAAATAAAGAAAAGGTCATTTTGCCAGGGGCTTCAACAGACGAAGTGTTTACGATTAAGGCGTTGAAGAAAGGAACAGCGAACATTCATTTTTATCTTGTACGTTCATGGGAAGATGATTCGCAAAAACCTAAAGAGGAAAAGGAGATACAGATTGTCGTAGGTTAATTATTCAAAAAATTCATCGAGGTTTCGTTTCTCTTTTTTTGTAGGTCGGCCTTGTTTGCTTTTTCTTTTTCCGGTATGGAATACAAAAGCTGTCGGTTGCAAATGGGCTGGCTTCTCTTCAGGTGTGAGGTCAATGTAAAGTTTAATAGCCTCTTCATATTTTACGCGGGTATGTAATAAGCCTGCCACTTCTATCACCCATTTTTTGGCTTCTGTTTTTACTTCGTATTGTTCGCCAATCGTCACTGCCTTGGCTGGCTTTACGTTAATTCCATTGTTTTTTACTTTTCCGGAATTACACGCATCAGCAGCCATGGACCTCGTTTTAAAAATTCTTATTGCCCACAGAAACTTGTCAATTCTTAATTTTTCTTTTTCAGCCATCTACAAATTTATTTCATTTTTTTAAACGGTAATTTTTAGCTCTAATCAATTTTGTATTTTTATCGCCTTAACTACATTTTATGAATATGACTTTCCGGCATTTTGTTTTTCTTCTTATCATTACTTTTTCTGTATCATTTTCTTATTCTCAATTTAGAGCAAATGAAATTGACTGGACCGAAAATGGTGATGCCTATCTTAGCATTTCCGGCGGAAACATTGTGAGGGTAGATTTGAAAACCAATTCTGAAAAGATTGTAATAAAAAAAGAAAGCCTGACTCCCGCCGGGGAATCATCTCCGTTAACTTTTGATATTTATTCGTTTTCTGAAGATCAAAAAAAGTTATTGATTTTTACAAATACTGAGAAGGTTTGGCGATACAACACAAGGGGAGATTATTATGTATTGGATATTGTTTCTGAAAAATTATTTCAAATTGGAAAAGGGTTGCCCTCTCAATCTTTTATGTATGCAAAGTTGTCGCCCGATGGAAATCAGGTTGCTTATGTAAGTGATCATAATATTTTTACAGAAAACATTGCAACGCATCAAATTAAGAAACTAACGGTTGATGGTACACGAAAATTAATTAATGGAACTTTCGACTGGGTGTATGAAGAAGAGTTTGGTTGTCGTGACGGTTTCCGTTGGTCGCCTGATAGTAAGAAGATTGCTTTTTGGCAGGTAGATGCTACTACGGTGCGCGATTACTATATGCTGAACACAACTGACTCTGTTTATTCGCAAATAATTCCGGTTGAATATCCTAAAGTGGGGCAGCCACCATCTCCTGTTCGCATAGGAGTTATTAATGTTGCAAAAGTAACTACAAAGTGGATGGACGTGCCTGGAGATCCGCAACAACATTACATTCCAAGGATGGAGTGGTCAGCAAGTGGAAATCAAATAGTGTTACAGCAATTAAACCGGAAACAGAATGAAAGTAAATTATTTTACTGCGATCCCACAACCGGAAAGGCCTATAGTTTTTATACTGAAAGTGATAAGGCTTTTATAGATATTAAATCCAGATGGAATGATGATGACCCGACAGGTTGGGATTGGTTAAAAGATGGAAAAAGATTTTTGTGGGTGAGCGAGAAAGATGGTTGGAGGCATATTTTTTTAATTGAAAAAGATGGCAAGGAAACATTAGTTACCAATGGTGAGTATGACATTGAATCAATCAAATGTATTGAGGAGGCAAATAATTATGTGTATTTCATGGCTTCGCCTGATAATCCGACCCAATTATATTTATACAGAACAAAACTTGATGGAAAAGGAAAATTGGAATTACTTTCTTCTCCAAATTTGAAAGGAACCCATAGTTATAATATTTCTCCCGGAGCTAAATATGCACAACATTCTTTTTCAAATTATAAAACATTTCCTTCATCAGAATGGATATCGATGGCTTCTCAAAAGTCTTTGAACGCTGCGAAAAGTATTGAACAAAACAGACGGGTAAACGAAGCAAGTAATGTTGAATATTTTAAAGTGACCACAGAAGATAACGTTACACTGGACGGATGGATGGCAAAGCCGGCTAATTTTGATTCAACCAAAAAATACCCGGTAGTTTTTATGGTATATGGGGAGCCAGCATCCTCCACAGTTGTCGATCAGTTCGGAGGTCATAATAATTTTCTTTTCAATGGTGAAATGAG
>JBDSHT010000357.1:0-6053 GCA_039918315.1 Ginsengibacter sp.
ATTATGATTCGATGGTAGAACTTGTGAAAGCGGGAGTGAATGTTTTCCGTCTTAATTTTTCGCATGGAAGCCAGGAAGATAAAGCACGGATTATTCAAATTATTAGAAAGATAAATCTTTCTCTTCCGTTTAATATCGCAATCCTTGCTGACTTACAAGGCCCCAAATTGCGGGTGGGCGAAATAGAAAATAATGCCCTTCAAATAAACCCGGGTGATAAACTAACTTTTACAAATACAAAATGTATTGGTACAAAAGAACAGATTTATGTTAGCTATCCTAACCTACATAAAGATGTGGTAATCGGTAACCTGATAATGATTGATGACGGAAAGCTTGAAGTAAAAGTCACCAATATTCTTTCTGACAATAATGTGGAGGTAGAAGTAATTATGGGTGGAATTTTATCATCTAAAAAAGGTTTGAACCTTCCTGATACCAAAATTTCTTTGCCTGCTCTTACCGAAAAAGATTTGAATGATCTTGACTTTATAATGACGCAGAACGTTGACTGGATAGCACTTTCATTCGTTCGCGAGGTAAAAGACATAACAGGCTTAAAAGATATTTTAAAAGCAAATAAAAGCACAGCTAAAGTAATTGCAAAAATAGAAAAACCGGAAGCCGTTCTGAACATACGTGACATCATTATTGAGAGCGATGGCATCATGATAGCACGTGGTGATTTGGGTGTAGAGCTGCCTGTTGAAAAGGTTCCTCTAATACAAAAAGAGATCATTCGTAAATGCATGCACAGAGCAAAGCCTGTGATTGTTGCTACGCAAATGATGGAGAGTATGATCGATCGGATAAAGCCTAACCGAAGCGAAATCACAGACGTTGCCAATGCTGTGTTGGAAGGTGCTGATGCGTTGATGCTAAGTGGAGAAACAGCTACAGGACAACATCCAACATTAGTAATTGAAACGATGAGCAAAATCATTATGGAAATTGAAAAAACCGCCTACGATTATGATCGTGACGATATTCTGGCCCCACAACCGCACTCACCTTCATTCCTAAGCGATGCGATATGTTATACCGCTTGCAAATTAGCGCATGATGTAAAAGCAGATGCACTGATTGGTATGACTCAAAGTGGCTACACCGGTTTCATGCTGAGCAGCTATCGTCCAAAATCATTTTTATATATTTTCAGCAAAGAAATTAGCCTTATCAACCAGTTGAGTTTAAGTTGGGGGGTACGCGCTATTTTTTATAATGAAGAAGAAAGCCTTGATGATATTTTCTTTGATCAAATAAATATTTTAAAAGAACGCGGGTTTCTTAAAACAGGCGATGTGGTTGTGAACACAGGTAGCACGCCGGTTTCGCTGCATCTTCCAACGAACGTATTAAAAGTTACCAAGATTACGGATTAATCAAAGGAGCTACAACATAGTGAGAATGGCTGTTCCGATAGAAAAGGAATAGCCATTTTTTATTTTAAACCGCCAATAAGGAGTTCAAGAAAGGCGTGTTCGCCGTTCTTGAACTCACTGAAATCGGGGGATTAGAAGTCAAAATATTTAATAGAGTTTCCAATACTTAATGTATCACCTCTGCCTCCTTTTTCAAAAAACTTTCTTTTTTCGTAGGAGTTTTTTCCGAATAGACTCTTATCAAGATTTTGTCTATTGCGTCAATAATTTTATCACCGTTTTGATTGTCAAGAATAAGGGCTCTGTATTCTTTATATAAATCTAAAATATTTTTTTGTTCCTGCTTATCAAGAATTCCCAAATCAAGTATCATGCCTTTATTAAGGTCGTTTGGTTCAAATTTTTGTAGCCCATTTCCATATTGCCGGCTGTTGTCTTCAAAAATTTGTTTGGCTGTGTTTGTCAAGAGATAAGCAAAAAGTAAATCAATATTTATTTCTGAAAACAAATTCAACTGCTTTGGATAAATGCAATGGTAAGAAGTCAAATTAGAAATATTGGCTTCATTCCTTATGAAACGTAATCCCGTCCTGTTAAAAACAGAAACCCAAATTGGCGCAGGTTTTCTATGTTCCAGGGCAAACCAAGGTGTTCTACTTGCAGTAAGAAATCGTTTATGTACTTCTTCTTTTTCTCCTTTTTGGATATAAGCCAATATGTTTTTGTCTATTGAATTTTCAGCATTGAAAAGAAAAATAGATTTATCTTTTTTCTTTAAATCTTCAAAATCTTTTGTAGTGAAAAATGATGTCTTAGCATCTTTTGCACTACAAATACAGGGTAACAAATATTGATCTTCAATTGAATATTCTTTGGCTTTTGACATGCTAAAAGTGAAATATTCGTTTGAGCCTGTCGCTATGCCTCGAACTGCTTTCGCATAACTGGAAAAAGGGACCAGGTTCTTAAATTTAATTCCGTTTTGCTTTTGATAATAAGCTTTCCATTTAATTTCCGGATTTAGTTCTGAAAACTTATAGGTTTGTTTAGTATCTGAAAAATTTGGATAATCTGCAATGATAGTATCGATTTTAGCTAAATCTTGCAATGATTGAATGTTACTAAACTGAACTCTATCAGTTAAATTATCATTTGCGCAAAGTATAATTGATGCAGTTGTCAACGCATCATCAAATACGTTTTCTTCAAAGTCAAATACAACTATATGTCTTAAAGATTTGCTTTTTATCAAATAAGTTTTAACTAATTTTCCATAGTCAGAATTTAAAAACTCAGAGGGAATAATATAGGCACAGCGCCCGTTTGGGCTTAATTGATGAATTGACTTTAATAAAAATAAAGTATAAAGGTTTGTAAAACCATTCAACTTGTATTTCAGGTTTGTTTCAATTTCCTTTAAAATATTTTTATTATCGTAATCATGAAATTTGAAATAAGGTGGATTGCAAATAATACCGTCATATTTGTTTTCCCAATCGTTGTACATGTAATCCTGTAAAAGAAGGTTTACATTTTCAATATTTTCAAAATGCCGTTTTGCATTTTCAAAAATAGTTCCATCAACTTCAAATCCATTAATAGTAACATCTTCATTCTGATCTAAAATTGCTCTTGAAAATACGCCAAGCCCAAAAGCAGGTTCGAGTACAGTTTTTAAATTTTTGTTTCCTAAAATCCATTTAGCCATTAATTCTGCAATTGGAAAAGGTGTAAAAAATTGCGCAAACTTTTTACGGTGTTCCATTGGAATTGACTTTGAATAATCATTTTCAATAGAATTATTTTTTATATATCCCTTTGTTACATGCACTAAAAATCAGTGTTTTTGATTTCTAAAATAGTTCTCAAATTCTCAATATCAAGGTAAGCCGTCCCACCTTTAAAAGTTACATAAAACAATAATCTCCCTCTGTCCATTTCTTTTCTAACGCTTTCGTGCAATGGTTCATCAACTTTTGAGGCGATAGGAACGCCTGATTTTGAGTTGATTTTTATGGTTGTCTTATTTTGATTTTGAACATCTTTTTCAACAGAAAAAATTACACCGTCATTGTCTGTATTTGTAATGATTTGTAAAATTTGTTCAAATGAAATACCATAAATTTTATCGAAAAATACTTGAAAATAAAAGTGAGGAACATTAAAAGTTTCTATCCATTTATATACGACTTTAATATCTTCAACTTTTGGTGTGATTGAAAGGTAATCTCTTTTCTGAATTTCCTTAATTGCAACCTTTAGTTGTTTAAAAAGTTCATTCAATTGGATTAATCTTTCAGAAGACCTCCAACCTGGCACCTTAAAACTCGTAACACTTAATGTATCCGTTGTAATTCCATTTAAGACATCAATGTAAATTTTTCTTGCAGGCAATTCAAGAATATCTGAATATTCGGCAAGGATTAAATCTTTAGTCTGAATTGCAATTTGTCTAAACTTTTCAGTTCTTATTTGCATTGCTTCCTCGTAACGATCAATTAAAAAAGCACTTGAACGTACCTCAATTCCTGCAATTGCCTTCTTTACATAATCGGTTATTTGATGATGCGGAATTTGGCTAATGTCTAACCCTAAATTATTGTCAAAATCTGACTTGTTGAATATTAATAAGTCTGGTCGCTTACCAATTGTATCAAGTTCATTTTGAAAGTCTTGGTAAAATGTATCAAAGCCAACTTCTCCTGCAACTAAATCATCGGATTTCCCATATTTTACTGCAATAAAATTTTTAGAAGTTTCATTGACAGCCCTTGTTACAAGATTTTCAGCCCAATCGCCTTGTTCTTTATTTGTAATAAAATTAGAAGATGCTTGCGTTGGTGTTCTCGCTGATTCTCTTGGTTGTTCAAAATCAACTAATTCAATAGAGACACTTTTCGTTAATTCTCTTATTTTTTCGTAATAACTCATCGCCTTTTATTGTAAAATTTTGTGTTGCAAATCTAATCCTTTTATGTTTTGCTCAGATAGTTGTTGAGTGTTTACAGTGTCTCTAATCTCAGTACTCTTAAAATACAATCTGCAAAAAACCTGCATTTAATTTCCATTCAAATATTTCCCAATCTTTGTTATTTCATCTTTCAGTACATTTAGAACCTAAACTTTTTTTGATGAAAAAATATATTTCCCTGATTAGCTTTCTATTATTCTCCTTTGCTTCCTTCTCGCAGAATGCGGATAGTACATGGTTTGCAAATAATTACACAAAGTCCGAGATTTATATACCCATGCGTGACGGAGTAAAATTATTTACCTCCCTTTATATTCCAAAAAATAAAACAACGGATCATCCTTTTTTGATGTCGAGAACTCCATATTCATGCGCACCTTATGGCGAAGATAAATTTGCGACTTACTGGGCTACATACATGAACAATTATGTAAAACAAAATTTCATTTTTGTAAAGCAGGATGTAAGAGGAAGATATATGAGTGAAGGAGAATTTATAGATGTAAGGCCATTTAATAAAAACAAAAAAGGAAAAGAGATAGATGAGGCAAGCGACACTTATGATACCATTGACTGGTTAATAAAAAATATTAAAAAGAATAATGGAAAGGTAGGCGTAATGGGTACATCATATCCCGGCTTTTATTCAACAGAAGCTGCGCTGAGTGGTCATCCCGCTTTGGTGGCAGTTAGCCCGCAGGCACCGGTTACTGATTGGTTTATGGGAGATGACTTTCATCATAAGGGAGCATTTTTCGTGATGGATGGATTTTCCTTTTATCCGGGATTCGGCACTCCACATCCTGTGCCGTCCACAAAATACACCCAGGGTTTTAGATTCAAATCTGATGATAACTATAATGCTTACCTGAAAACAGGTGCCTTAAAAAACTTTGCCAAATTAATGGGCGATAGCATTAAATTCTGGAAAGATCTTTATGCACATCCAAACTATGATGATTGGTGGAAAGCAAGAGATGCAAGACGCGGTCTTTATAATGTGAAACCTGCGATGCTTTGGGTAGGAGGATTGTTTGATGCCGAAGATTGTTTCGGCGCATGGAACACTTATAAGGCAACAAAAAAACAAAGTAAGCAAACTAACAACCGCATTGTGATGGGTCCGTGGTATCACGGACAATGGAGTCGCGAAGGAAGTTTCCTGGGAAATGTAAGATTTGAAAGTAACACCTCAGCTTATTTCCAGGATAGTATTGAAGTTCCTTTCTTCACACATTATTTAGCAGGTGGACCAGAGCCAAAAATTGCAGAGGCGTCCATATTTTTCACAGGTGAAAACCAATGGAAAAAATTTGATACCTGGCCTCCCCAAAATATTCAGGAGCAAAATCTTTATCTGGCTCCAAAAGGAAAATTATCTCTCAACAAAAAACCCGCAGGCAATAACAATTACGAAGAGTACATCAGTGATCCTGCTAAACCGGTTCCTTATACGCAAGACGTTCATTTTAGCAGAACCAGGGAATACATGACCGATGACCAGCGATTTGCTTCTCGCAGAACAGATGTATTGACTTTTGAAACTGAAATATTAGATAATGAAATAACGCTCGCAGGCCCTGTCATTGCTGACTTAATGGTTTCTTTGTCAACCACCGATGCTGATTTTGTTGTAAAAGTAATTGATGTTTTCCCTGATGATTTTAAGTATGATGAAGGGACTTTGGGCAATAATAAAA
>JBDSHT010000358.1:0-10300 GCA_039918315.1 Ginsengibacter sp.
TTCATAGGTATTTCCTGACCACCCATTAATTGTGTGATCATAGTTGGTGTCATGATTCCCTCTATGTTTTTATAATTTTCGAATAGTGTGGATTGTTCCATTTCCTGGCCGTTTGCAGAAATTTTAGTTTCTTGTTTTAAAAGAAAGCCGGTGCTAATGCTGTAGTATTCGGTGGTTATTTTTCCACTCGGTGCGGTAACTTTTAACTTGTAAGCCTCTTCACCATTTATTTTCGCAGTACCATCCGTACTTATTTTATAATCAGCATCGGCATAATGCAATTGAGGGAAAACTCCTTTCTCATCCATCTGGGTTTTTATTTCTTCCGGCGACATTTCCTTTGATTGCCCCATTTGCGCCTGGTATCCTTTGGTGCCGTCAAACACCATTTTCATCACAGTTTGACCTTGCATTGTCATTTCCATAAGAGAGGAATAGGGTGCCATTTTTTTCATAACACCGCTAAATTTTTGGCCCATCATATCGACAGATAAATTAGCGCTGTAACTTGTTATTTTTTCTAAAGCGTCTTTTCCTCCAATTGCTTTAAGATAGTTTCCTACTATTTTATCAGCGGTAATATTCGGGTCTGCCTTCACGTCACTTGCAGTAGCAGCCTTCATTTCAACCGCGGTACCATAAGCATCATATTGTTTAACAGGATAATTAAGTCTTTTTAAACCAGGCAATATTTGATCTGCTTTTCCTACTATGATGATGCGTGCGCCATCTGCGTTGATATATTTTTGAGATACCCTTTTGATATCTGCAAGCGTTACCGCGTTTATCTTTTGTAAAAAAGTACGATAAAAATCTTTAGGTAAATTATTGATTAAAATATTCAAGGCGTAAGTAGCAGCAAGCGAAGGATTTTCCATACCCAAAGCAAAAGCACCATTGAATTTTGCTTTCGCAAGATCAAGGTCTGCCTGGGCGAATTTCCCTTCACGCATATTTTTTACTTCAGCAATTATTTCTGCAACCGCACTGTCCACTTTTTCAGTCCGTACCTGTGCATTACTCTGCGTTAAAGACTGGAACCGTCCACTTCCGATAGAAGAATAACTTCCATAAGTGAAACCATGCTTTTCTCTTAGGTTTAAAAATAATTTACCTTCTGCTCCACCACCCAGTATTTGATTTGTCAATAACAAAGCAAAATAATCAGGATTGCTCAATGGGTTTTTAATGAGGTTAGAAACGTAAAGCTGCGCCTGCACTGCACTCGGAAGATCAATCACATCTATTTCTGTTTTGCTTAAATTTTTTGCCGGAGGAAAAGTTGGAAAAGTCAATGTCTTCCCGGTCCACTTTCCTAATGCTTCTGTAGCAATTTGTTTTGCCTGGGCAACAGTGATATCACCCGTAAAAATTAAATAAGCCCTGGAAGGTGTGATGCTATTTTTGTAGGCATCTTTAATATCTGAAAGAGATACTGACTGTACACTTTGGGGAGTTTCAAACTCACCGAACGCTGTATTTTTTCCATAGCTCAAAGCGTTAAGCACGCGGCGTGCAACTGCCGGAGGGTTTCTCTCCTCGCTTTTAAGTCCTGTAATCATTTGGGACTGTACTTTTCCAAAAGACTCTTCAGAAAACAGCGGATTTTTTAATGCATCAGCAAAGATCATGAATGAAGGTTTGAAATAACGTGTCAGTGCAGATACGCCACCTCCTGTTGAGGAAAGAGAAACACCTGCTCCCATCAAACCAATCTTTTTATCAAACTCTTCCTTACTCATATTCTTCGTGCCTTCATTCATCATTACGCTCAACAATGCGAGTACCCCGGCTTTTTGTCCTTCATACACAGGGCCTCCGTCTATAACTAGTTGCGCATTTACTTTCGGCAGCGTATGATTTTCAACAACCAATACGGTAATGCCATTATTAAGTTTGAAAATTGCAGGATCTTTTATTTTTATAACCGGTGCTGGCCCTGCTTTCGGAGGCTTCGTACGATCAACGGTAGTCTGAGCATTACTTATCTGGAAGCTCAATAATATTATAACGAGACTAAATATTTTTTTCATTTTATTTTTCATTTAAAAAAACGCGAAAGGATAATTTCATTCATTTTTTGGGCAAATAATACAATACCAATCTTTGATCTGGATTCAGATATTTTTTTGCCACATTGCGTATGTCCTCACGTGTCACCGCTTTTATCTTTTTCAATTCGGTATTGATGTGGTTCGTATTATTATAAAAAGTATAACCGTTAGCAAGGTTTTCGGCTACTCCAATCATTTGATCATTGGCAGTTACAAAAGCATTTTCTGCCTGGTTGCGCAACTTTGTAAACTCATCTTCTGAAATTAAGTCTGTTTGTACTTTTAGAATTTCTTCATCTATATCTTTTAATAGATCATTCAAGGGTACATTGCCGTTTGGCAGCGCCAGGCAGATATAAGCTCCATAATCTTCCAACGCGTAATTAAATGTTTGAACAGCAAGCGCTTCCTTTTTTTCATCCACCATTTTTTTGTACATACGGCTGCTCGCTCCCTGGCTTAGTACAGCAGATACTAATTGAAGGGCAACGGCATCATCACTGGTAATGCCGGGTACGCGGTATGCAGTTAGTATCGCGGGTATTTGAATGTTTGCATCGTAAGCCGTATCAACAATTTGGGTAGTTATTGGAGCTTCAACAATTTTTTCATGCACAACAGGAGCACCCTTTGGTATGGGTCCAAAATAGGCTTCCACCCATTTTTTTGTGTCGGCTATTTGAATATCGCCGGCAATTACTAACACTGCATTATTAGGCACGTAATACTTTTTGTTGAAGGCTTTAAATTCGTCCAATGTAGCAGCATCCAGATCGTCCATACTTCCTATCAGGGCATTATGGTAAGGATGCTTTGTGAAAAGATCTTTAAATATATAGTTTGTAAAATTTCCGTAAGGCCTGTTGTCAAAACTCAATCGCTTTTCTTCTTTTACCACCTCATTTTGTGTTTTCACTCCAATAGGATTAATGATGGGATGCATCATTCTTTCGCTTTCAAGCCACAGGCCCATCTTCAATTGATTGCTCGGAAAAACCTCGTAATAAAACGTGCGGTCCTGGGAAGTGTTTGCATTGTTCGTTCCTCCATTTTTGCTCACCATTTTAAAAAATTCTCCCCTTGGGATATTTGCGGTTCCCTCAAATAAAAGGTGTTCAAAAAAGTGAGCAAAGCCTGTGCGGCCGGGGCTGTCATCTTTACTGCCCACATGATACATCACTGATGCTGCCACCACAGGAGCTTTATTATCCTGGTGCAATACAATATGTAAACCATTTGGGAGATCGTACTCTGTAAATGATACTTCCTGCGCTAATACTGACCCGGCAAATACCAGGAGCATTAGCGAAAAATAAATTCTTTTCATCTTAAAAATTATTGGTGAAAGGGTTTTAGGTTAAACCTTTATAAAAGAAAAAGGTTATGGCGGTAAAATTAGGCAATTGGGGCCTATCAGCAAAAATGAACGACCATACAAATTGCAAAAGTTTCATTTTGTAGTGGACACCGAAAATAAATTTGGATCTATCATTTTCGTAAAAAATACCTCTATATAATACTATTGAAATATTTAATTAACTGACTTGAAAACAGACGATGCCTGATTTTTTTAAATTTTAATTTCTATTTATTTACCTTAGTAATCAAGTTTCCGATTCAGAACAGTGAGGTATATGATAATTCCTTCGCATCTCTTGTAATTCCAAGTTTGTTCCACTTTTTCTCACCAGGTAATTATTTTCAATTATGCCAATTTACATGGATCGCCACGATGTTTCTGAAACAGTTACAGCTGAGAATGTGGCGCAATTGCACCAGGCCGATCTGAAAATACAGGAACAGTTTGGCTGCAGAGGTCTGACTTATTGGTTTGACGAAAAGCGGAAAACTGCCTTCTGCCTGGTTGAGGCGCCGGATGCGAAGGCTATTCAAAGAATGCACGACCAGGCCCATGGCGAGGTTCCCAATAGGATCATAGAAGTGAGTGCAGGAATAGTTGAATCATTTTTAGGCAGAATAGAAGATCCTGAAAAATCACAAAACGATGAACTAAATATTATTAACGATCCTGCCTTCAGAACCATAATGGTGATAGCCCTAAAGCCATCGGCCTTGTTACAAAATGACTCTTCCCATCTCAAAACGTTATTACCCAATTTCAACAATGCAGTTCTTAAACTGTTGAATAATCAAGATGGCACAGTAGTAAAACAAACAAAAAATAATTATTTGGTTTCTTTTAAATCAGTTTCAAATGCCACTATCGCTGCTTGTGAAATTCAATTGTTGTTTAAAGATTTTAAAGAAGAAATTAATGAAGATAAGTTCGATTTAAAAATTGGATTGAGTGCGGGAGTTCCGGTCACGGATAAGAAATCGTTTTTTGAAGACACGATTAAACTGGCCGAAAGGATGTGTGAATTTATTAAGGGCGAAATAATAGTTTCATCAGAAGTGAAAGAATTATACAATAGCGAAAATCCGGCATCATTAACCGAAGCAGGAAATATAATTTCTCTTTCTCAGTCTGATGAAAATTTTCTAACCCTTTTAATGGATTTTACAGAAACTGCATGGAGCGATATAAATTTAAGAGTGGATGATTTTAGTAAACCGGCGATGTGCAGCAAGTCTCAATTATATCGTAAATTGATGGCACTCACTGGTAAATCGCCCAATACTTTTTTAAAGGAATACCGGCTAAATGAGGCGTTATTATTATTAAATAAAAATACCGGTAATATATCTGATATATCATTTGAAACAGGGTTTAGCAGCCCTTCTTATTTTTCTAAATGTTTTCAAAAAAGATATGGTATTATACCTTCTGATTATTTCCCTTCCAAAGTAGTTTAACAAGACAGCATTCAATTTTTTTAATTATTTGAACCAAAATTACACGCATTTGAGCTAAAATTTATAGCCTTCTCTTTTATCATAGTTTAGATTTGTACAACGCAAAACGCTGAATTTACCAGGTTCATTAAGTTACCAGGTTCATTAACGGGTATTTTCAATAAGCGATTTCTACAATCGTGTTATGCTTTGTGTGGCAATCCGCATCTTTTATCTTATCATTTTTCAAATAAAATACTATGGACAAAATTCTTTTTGAACGGCTTGGCGGATCTAAGGGTATCACGTCAATTGTTGATGATGTCGTTGAAGCACACATGAAAAACCCTTCTATCAGTGCAAGGTTCCTGCCTTATAAAGAACAACCGGAAAGGTTAGCGATTATTAAACACCATACTGTTGAGTTCTTCAGTGCCGGAAGCGGAGGTCTTGTCATTTACACCGGCCGTGATATGCCTACAACACATAAGGGAATGAATATAAGCCCTGCGGAATATATGTATGTGATCGAGGATATTATGCAGGTATTGGATACGCATAAAATTGATGAAGAATCTAAAAAAGATGTATTGTCCATTCTATGGTCATTGAAAGGAATGATCATTTCAAAATAAAAAATATTTTTCAAATTTTAAATTATACTATAATGTCAAAAAAAATAAAAAATTTAGATGAATCGGTTGTTAAAGAATTCGCATCTCAGTTAAGGGGCAAAATGATTCTTCCCAAAGACTCTGATTACGATGAGTCGCGCAAAGTTTATAACGGAATGATTAATAAATTTCCTGCAATCATAGTAAAATGTGCAGATGTGGCTGACGTGATGTATGCGGTAAAATACGGAAAGGAAAATAATCTGCTTGTTGCCGTAAGAGGTGGCGGGCATAATGGTGGAGGTCTTGGAATATGTGACGATGGAATGGTCATAGATCTTTCGGGCATCAAGTACATAAAAGTGGATCCCGACAATAAAACGGTAAGAGTGGGTGGTGGCAATACCTGGGGCGAAGTGGACCATGCCACTCATGCGTTTGGGCTTGCGGTACCCGCAGGTATTGTTTCTACAACAGGTGTCGGTGGGTTAACACTAGGCGGAGGAATTGGCCACCTGGCACGCAAATACGGCCTCACTATTGATAATTTACTGGAAGCAGATATGGTGTTGGCAGATGGTAGTTTTGTAACCGTAAATGCAAAACAACATCCTGATCTTTTCTGGGCCATAAGGGGAGGTGGTGGAAATTTTGGCATTGTTACTTCTTTCCTATTTAAGGCACATGATGTGGATACCGTTTATGGTGGTCCTTCTTTGTGGCCAATTGAGAAAACAGAAGAAATCATGGCATGGTATCATGACTTTTTAGAAAAAGCACCGGATGAACTGAATGGTTTTATCGCTACAATGGTAATTCCCGGGCCGCCATTTCCGGAGGCATTACACGGTAAAAAATTCTGCGGCATTGTTTGGTGTTATTCAGGTGACTTAAAAAATGCTGAAAAGATTTTTGAGCCTGTAAGGGCTATGAATCCAGTGTTTGACCATATCGGCCCTATGCCTTATCCTGTAATCCAATCACTGTTTGATGGATTATTTCCACCCGGATTACATTGGTATTGGAAGGCTGATTTTTTCAAAGAATTGGGACCAGACGTTGCCGCTCAGTGTTTAAAATATGGAACAGCAACTCCCACACCTCTTTCGCAAATGCACTTGTATCCTATCAGTGGTGCGGTAAACAGGATAGGCAATTCAGAAACTCCCTGGGCTTATCGCGATGCAAAATATGCAGAGGTAATTGTCGGGGTTGATCCTGATCCCGCAAATGATGCGAAAATTACCAAATGGTGCAAAGATTACTGGAATGCGGTACATCCCTATTCTTCAGGCGGCGCTTATCTGAATTTTGAAATGGATGAAGATGGGGATGACAGGGTTAAAAAAAGTTATGGAAAAAATTATGAGCGACTAAGTGTTATAAAGAAAAAATATGACCCGGATAATTTTTTCAAAGTAAATCAGAATATTAAACCTGCGGGTTAGAATAAAATACGCTGCTCTAAATTTTTATCTATGACAACCTTTTTATTTTCTTTGGTATGAGATAGGTTATTAAAATAACCAGCCTTTCCGCAGGTGAGAAACCCCTTCGAAAACACAAAGGTCAAGACCAAAATTCGTCTGAGTTATAGGGATTAAAGAAGTGTCCTTTTCCTAAAATAATTTTGTACTGTTTAATTTTAAAAACCTTAATGTCTGCGTATCATATTGGGAAGGAAAAATCTTTTTGCGTGATTGGCATTTGCATTTCCAAATGTGGCAATGATTGGGATTATTAAGACGAACAGGGAGTTTTGTCCCAACGTGAAAATTATTTATCAAAGAGAAAAAAATATAGAGTCTAAATTTTTTGTTGAAGAAAGATTGAATGAGCTATGCAGCGCTGGTTATTTTAAACTCAAAGAAAATTGAAGTGCCATTATTTATTTCTTCTGTCTTAGATCCGCTCAATTGTTTGGTAAGCAAATCTATTAACTGACCGCCGAAGCCAGTGCCTTTTATCGAGCTGCTTTTACCCACGCCATTGTCAGTAACCAGGAGATTTAAATTACCTTCTTCATTCTTTTTTAATGTAATCATTACTTTGCCATTTCTGCCATCCGGAAATGCGTATTTGAGTGTATTGGTCAGCAATTCGTTTACAATGAGGCCCAAAGGAACTGCTGTATCAATGTCAATATTTAATTTGTCCATGGCACATTCTATCTGCACCTTTTTATTTGCACCAAAAGAATCCAAAATACTTTCGCTTAAGTTGACAAAATAATCTTTCATTTCAATAGCACCCAGGTTCTCTCCCTGGTATAATTTCTGGTGTACAATGCCAATGGATTGTACGCGGTTTTGCCCTTCCAGCATAGCATCTTTTGTACTTTGATCATCTATCTGTGCGCTTTGCAACGCTAACAAACTGCTTACAACCTCCAGGTTATTTTTTACCCTGTGATGAATTTCTTTTAGAAGAAGTTCATTCTCCGCATTTTTTATCGCCAACAATTTATTTGCTTTTGTGCGCAGCCGGTAACTTCTATAAGACACGATCAGTAATACAGCCAACAACCCTGCTGCACCTGCAGTTAGCCATTGTGTTTGACGTTGCTGCGACAGTTCTTTTTGCTGCGATTCAATGGTTCCTTCCTTCTTTTCTGTTTCATATTTGGTAAGCAACTCTGACATTGCCCGGTCACTCTCTATTGAAGCCGTACTGTCTCTTAATATCCGGGCCTTTTTCTGGAAGGCTAATGCAGAAGGGTAATCTTTCAGCTTTTCATAAATGGTGCTAGCGTGTATATAGCTTTCCACAAGATTCGAATGGTCGCCCGATCCCTCCATTGAACCAATTGTTTTCAATTGGTATTTTAATGCCTCCTCATAATTCCCGAGCAGCAGGTTCACTTCACCAAGGTTAGCTGTGACGCTGAATATGGCATTGCTGTAATTTGCTTTTTCTGCAAGGGATAGCGCTATTTTATACGCCGCCAGAGCTTCAGAATATCGCTTTAAATGTTTCAATGCATTGCCTCGGCTATTGGTAAAATCGCTCAAATTCATGTCGCCTAATTCCATGGATTTGGTAATAACAATTGCCTTATCGTAATATGCCAGTGCCTTGGCATCATCGCCCATTGCAATACTTACATTTCCCGCATTAAAAAAAGAGTACATTAATTCCTTACGAAAATTATTTTTTTCGCAGATCGCGATTGACTTTTCCGCATAGTCCAGTGCTTCTGTTAAGCGCTGTTGCCGGGTTAGATCATCAGAAATACGTCCCAGTGCATTGGCGATTCCCTCCTGGTCTTTCAACTCCTCCATTAGTTTCAATGCTTTTAAATCAGCTTCCATTGCATTTTCAATGTTTTGTCGTTTTTTATATATCCAGGCAATCTTAAAAAACGTTGTGGCTTGCCCTTTTTTATTACCAATGGATTTGTAACCTGTCATTGCCTTATCAAAAAAAAGAGAAGCAGAATCCAATTCTAAAAGGTTGGCGTACATCCTTCCTTCCATTTCGTAAAATTCAGGTTGTGCTTTTTTGTCACCGGTTTGGTCAGCCAATTGTACTCCTCTTTTCGCATATCCGAGTGCTTTTTTAATATCCTTTTCAAAAGCGACGTCTGACATTTGTTTGAGAATTGCCAGCTTTAATTCACTGGTCTTCGCCTTACTAAATTCAACTTCAAGGCTGTCTATTTTATCACTTTGAGCAAATGCCATTTGCGAAAACAGGAGCAGAGCAAAACATATCTTTTTCATGTGGGCGTATTAGTAAAATGTCAGGGTATGAATCGTTGGTATATAAATCGTTTTATAATCACTTTACAAAGTTTGAATTCGTCGTAGTAATTGTTCTCTCATGCCGGGTCCCAATGGTATTGGCTTGGAGTTAATCATCACATGGCTTTCGATCACTTCATCCACATGCATAATATTGATGAGATAAGAACGGTGTATTCTCAGAAAGTTTTTCATCGATAATTTTTCTTCGATTGTTTTGAGCGTAACAGATAGGAGATACTCCTTTTGCTGAGTATAAATGCGGCTATAATTACGGTCTGCTTCTATATATAAAATATCTGTGACCATCAGCTTTATCATTTTTTCTTTGTAACGAACAAAGATGCGATCGCTTAGAATAAATGGTTTATCGTGGTCTGAATCACCTGTAGAAATGCTACTGTCGTTGGAGCCATCCATGCGACTTATGGCAAGTTCGATCGCCCGCTGCAAGTCTAATTGTTTAAATGGCTTTGAAATAAATGCGGCAGGTTTGGTAGTTTTTGCACGATTAAATGTGGCCTCGTCTGCATTTGCTGTAAGATAAATGATAGGAATATTTGAGTGTTGAAGAATTTTTTCTGCTGTTTCGATACCGTCGAGCTGGCCTTTCAGTTGAATGTCGAGCAGAATAATATCCGGCATCGATTCTTTGATGTGGGCGATAGCATCTTCGCCCTTGGGCACCATACCGCTAACTTCGTAACCAAGATTGGTTAATTGCATCGAGATCTTCGCGGCAATAATCATTTCATCCTCTACAATTAATATTTTGATTGGTACCCCCAAAAGCCACTGGTTTAATGTTTAATAAAAACAAAGCATTCAACTCTTTTCAAAGTCGGTTTAATAGGTAGCGTTTGTGGTGGTTATCAGATGATTTAGAATTCGTATTCTAAATCGATATAGAGGATTTATTATTTTAAAAATACATTAATTCCTGAAACTTCTAAATATTTTTCGGGCATGTTTACTCATGAGAAAAATATTAGTTGAAGTGATAATAAAAAAGACAGGCTTGCGCCTGTCCTCTCTCGTGCTGTTCATACGTTAGCCGAACAGTTATTTAAAAAGAGTACCTGCCATCTTCAAT
>JBDSHT010000359.1:0-4742 GCA_039918315.1 Ginsengibacter sp.
CCACTTTTTACTTTTGGTGGTAAATCTATTTGTGTAATATCACCATTGATTATCGCTTTTGCATTTGCGCCGATCCTTGTTAAAAACATTTTTAATTGCAGGTCGGTTGAGTTTTGCGCCTCATCTAAAATGATAAAAGCATTGTCAAGTGTGCGGCCCCGCATGTACGCGAGAGGAGCAATTTCAATCGTGCGTGTGGTCATGTAATACCCAAGTTTGTCGGCAGGAATCATATCGTCAAGCGCATCATATAACGGTCGTAAGTACGGATCAATTTTTTCTTTAAGATCACCCGGAAGGAATCCAAGATTTTCTCCCGCTTCCACCGCAGGCCTTGTAAGAATAATTTTTTTTACCTGTTTATTTTTGAGTGCTCTCACAGCCAAAGCCACGGCTGTATAGGTTTTTCCGGTTCCTGCAGGGCCAATCGCAAATACAATATCATTCTTATCAATTGCCTGCACCATTTTTTTCTGGTTAGCAGTTCTGGCTCTTACTGTCTTTGCATTAGGGCCAAAAACCAGCACATCTGATGGGTTTTTTTCGATAAAATTATCGATTACTTTTTCGTCGTCGCCTCCGAGAATTTGCTCCAAATAATTTTCACTCATTTGGCCATTTCGTTCCAAATATTGTAAAGCGAGATTAATTTTTTCCTTGGCACTTTCAATCTGATCCGGAGCCCCACTCAATTTTAATTGTGTGCCTCTGCTTAGTATTTTTAATCGGGGGAATGATTTTTTTAGGATATCAAGTTTTCCATTATGAACTCCAAGAAATTCGATGGGGTTTACTGTCTCCAGGCTAATGATTGTTTCAGTCAATGGGCTAGGTTTTAAAGGTGAGGCTATGTGGTTTCGGGTTTACCAAATATAAAAAATTGAATGACTCTAAAGCTAATTTACTTATTCACATAAATTGAAAAAAATGTGTGAATGTTTAGGCTTTTTATTTTTGACAAAAGATAATTATTTGGGATAAAATCTGTAGAAACGAACTCTTAATATTTTGGTTATGAAATATCAAAATTTAGAAAGTTCCTTTATGTGTGGACTAGATTCAATAATTTCGGTCATTAAATTATGGCAAATATGAAAAAAAGTTTTTTGGTAATTATTACTTGTGTTGCAAGTGTTTTTGTTTTTCAGGCATTCACAACTCCGCCTGTGTCGAATTGGAAAAATCTTAAAATTCTTCCTAAAGATATTTCTGAAGATGGGCTCGACAGCGTGATGCATCATTTCACAGCTTCGCTAAATGTAAAGTGTAATTATTGCCATGTTAGGAATAATGACACGAAGAAAATGGATTTTCCAAATGACGATAAACCCGAAAAATTGATCGCCCGCAAAATGATGTTATTGGCTATTGATATCAATAAAAATCACTTTAGGGAAATTGAAGCCGACATGGAAGCTAAGGATGGAAAAGTAGTTGTGGAGAACGAAAGTGATTCGGTAAATTATATGTTGAAATATGTTACCTGCTATACTTGCCATCATGGAAATGAACACCCTGAAAACAAGCCTCCTAAAAAAGAAGAATCTCCTAAGCCATAATATTTCACTCTAAGAAATTTGTAAAAAAGGTTTTAATTCGATTGAATTAAAACCTTTTTTTATTGATTTAAATTGCGTTGATTAATTGATTTCGAATAACAGGATTTGAGTCTTTGCACGCGGATCAAAGTTATCGTCGGAGACAAATAATAAAGAACGTTTTCCATTGGGCAAAACAGGGCCAAATGTTACTCCTTCGATATTGTCAATATAGATTCCAAGGTCATCCATGTTTAGTAATAATTTTTTATGAATCATCTTAATGGCGGTCTTGCTTTTGATTGATTCCATTTCATTTATATTGTCTGCTGTAGATAAATCCGCCTCGAATATTTTAATAGTACAGGGCATTCTACCCTCTGAAAAAGAACGTTCTATTACAAGCAAGTGATCATTTCCTAAATACAGAATATCGGAAATTCCGTTTACTTTAAATGCATTTTTTGGAACAGGCTCAAAAGCCACAGGCTCCAGAAGATATGCATATTGAGCTATCGGTTTTTTATTCCTCATGTCAAATTTAATAATCCGTGCAATGCCGGATGTATCGTGTATGCTTGCCCGTGAGCCATCGTTGTACAACGGTTCTTCAACGCTTACAAAAAGATATTTCATATTCTTTGTAAAGTCCAGACCTTCAAAAGCACCATTTTGCCGCGGCCCTTTTTCAATTTCTTGCACATGCAGTTGTGGCGGAATTTCAAATGTGTCAATATATTTTCCCAACGCACTTACTTCAGAGACTGAAGGGTTTAATAAAACTTTCTTTTCTGAATTGACAATACGTTCTCCCTAGCTGCTCCAAATAAAAATATTCTTGGGAGGATAAAATCGCAATGCTTCAGGATCCGGCAGTGGCACCCTTTTGTTCAACACTTCAGGCAAATTATTTCCCACCTTATCTTCTAAAAAAGTGACATCCTTAAAAAGAACAGTATCAATTTTTCCATTAAGAATTTTTATTCCGGCTGTATAAAACCGGGGCGAATATTTTTCTGAACGCTCATCACAAATGAAATAATATTCATCTTTTTTTGAGTTGTAGTCGATTCCGGAAAGACCCCCAATATGCGTATTCTCAAATGTAAAATTGTACGGTATCTCATATTCATCAAGGAGAGTAAGTTGTGATATTTCATGTATTTTTTGAGCATGCCTGTTCACATTGCATGATGAAAAGATTATCAAAAAGACAACGAAAAAGAGACTTGGTTTATTAAACATATTAATGGCCGTTGGAAACTTGCACAGTGTTTGTAATGATTATATTATTAAATATCAGATCGATAGTCTGAAATGTTTTTCAAACCTAAATTATTTTTTTATGATTGAATCAAATGTTACCGGGAAAACCCACGTACAGCCTATTTGGCTTACTGGTTTACGGGTTATTTTAGGGTTAATCTTAGCATATAAAGGAATTTCCTTTATAAGTGATACTGCCCTATTGGAAACACTCATACAAAGATCTGGTGTGGGAGTTTTTACCCAAAATGCTAAAATATTTTCATTTATTGTTTCCTATCTGAGTCTGCTTTGTGGATTGTTTATTGCAAGCGGATTATGGACTCGAATTTTTTCTATTATTCAAATCCCAATCCTGATTATTGCGGTGTTTATGGTGAACATAAAGGGTTTGGGAGAGATTGGATTCGAGATGGTATTATCCATCATAACCCTTATTCTTTTAATTCTATTTGCGGTAAAGGGAAGTGGAACTCATTCCGCTGACGAATTTTTTAGAACCTATCATAAAGCGGGCTCTGAGGATGGACAAACTGAAAGATTTTTTAAATCCTGATCCTGTTCATTATTGATTTATAGAAATTCTTTACCTGGTTTATTATAAAAAAAAACTTCTGCCTGGTTCAAGCAGAAGTTTTTATTAATTTAATCCTGGGTACGTAGTTTTTCAGGTTTAAATTTTTTAGGCCATGGGCCTGTTTTCCTTGGGGGAATATTTTTTAAAAACTTAAATCAAAAAAAAGAAGAAGTTGACTGATATCGGATTTATTGGTTTTTTCTGGATCAATGGATATTTGGATGTGCGATTAATGTTTGTGAACATCAATCAACTTCTGGTACAAAGATATGTTTGACACCAACGGATTACAAGTGCAATACTGCTCAATTTTGCATGTAGAATTATTACTGTTCGTATAGTAAAACAACTATTTTTTGAATCGTAGAATTACTTGAATTATTACTTCTTTTGTTTTATCTACCTCTGTAAAATGTTTTCATACTATATTTAACTTCATTCAGTCATTCAAATTTTATACATATGCACGGGCGAAGATTTCTTCTGAAAAATTACTCCTACCTATTTTTATTTGCATTAATTAGTCTGTTTATGAGTTGCAGTCCAAAAGAATATTTTTTAATTACCGGCACATTTACCGGCACAGGAAGCAAAGGAATTTATGTGTACCGGTTTAATAGCACAACAGGCGGTACATCATTGGTAGGCCATACAGATAGCGTCGCAAGTCCATCTTTCCTAATTGTTAGCGGAAAATATATGTACTCTGTTAATGAAACAAATGGAATTAATCCAGGGAGCGTCAGTGCATTTGAGTTTGATAATTCCAATGGCAAAATAAAATTTTTGAACAAGCAAGTAACCGGTGGAGATGATCCATGTCACCTTGCCATTAGCAATGATAAAAAATGGCTTGCGGTTGGTAATTATGGAGGCGGATCACTTTCTGTTTTTCCGATTGCAGCGGATGGAAGTCTCAAACCGTACGCGCAATTAATACAAAATTCCGGAAGTGGTTTTATTAAAGAGAGGCAGGAAAAACCTCACGTGCATGAAGCTGTTTTTACAGCAGATGGTAAATATTTAATCAGTCCCGATTTGGGATTGGACAAAGTGATGGTTTATAATTTTGACGGTAAAAAAGAAAAGCCCTTAACACCTGCAGAGCAGCCATACGTGGCCTCTCCGGCGGGGAGCGGGCCGAGGCATATTACTTTTAGTCCTGGAGGAAATCATGCCTATTTAATACGTGAAATTGATGGAATTGTAACAGCGTATGATTATAAAGATGGTAAGTTTATAGAGATACAAACCATTGCTTCTTACCCTACCGGATTTAATGGCGTTTTAGATGGTGCCGAAATTTTAGTATCGTCGGATGGCAAATTTTTATACACTTCGCAACGCGGTGATCAAAATGC
>JBDSHT010000360.1:0-3938 GCA_039918315.1 Ginsengibacter sp.
GCAAAAGATACTGACAAAGTAGTTATGGTTGCTTATTGTCCTTCGCTACAGCAAACCATCTTTACCATCAGCGACAGCCGCAGAGCAGATGCCCAGGCAATTCTAAATACGCAACCCTTTGCTGGCCACACGGTAGAAACCTGGATGGGCTTTATAAGTGCCGATGGTAAGGACGCAGCAAATAGCGTGTACACGGGGTCGTTAGTATTGTAAAGAAAATTTACAGTCGAAGACGATAGGAACAAAACATGCAAACTGGAATTTGCATTCTTTAACTTTTAAAAGAAAGCGAAAGAAGCAACAAAGAAAGAATCCTCAGAAAATAGATTTTTAAAACGTGCAGGGAAACTGCACAAATAGTTTGAGGTTTACATGATATCACTTCATCGACCCAAAGAGGGATATATATCCCCAATAAAATACTTTCCCTTTTAATTGAGTTATTTCCACTCACCAAATTCATCAGACAACACATTGTAGCCCAGAGCACTACATAGCGGATCCCTTGCCGTCGATAATAACAGGCATAAAATTGGCAGTAAAAGTTTTAACCTCTATTATTGGAACCACATCACCTCACAACCTCTAACTAGAGCTGTGCTATTTTGCACCTAACCCAAAAATCTACATCATGAAACAGAAAAAAAATTCTGAACAGGAGATAGATATGGAAAGCCAACCGCGATACTCTCTTATTATTCCCTTTACCAACGACATGAGAAAACCCGAGTTGTTATCAAACATTTTGACTTCGGCAGGAGAAAGAGCAGAAAGCGAAATCCTCAGGAAATACACTAAAGATCAAGCGAAGCCTTTAATACAAAATCTACACGATGCATTAAAGAAAGTTGAAGAAATCCCTCAGGAAAAAACACTGGCCATTTTTGTTTCACTATTTTCAAAAAAGGTATATTACTTCACGCCTACAAAAAGGGATTATATGCCGACTTCTTTTGTTCAAAGCAAGAAGAATATATTCTGAGTTAATAATTTTTATTATAAAAAGCCGGAACCAGTGTTTTCATCGTGGAATTAAGTAACGAATCATAGTTTGAATCCGAAGAATATTATGTTCAGATAGACAATACCAATTTTTGTTGTGAACTTTTTGTTTTATCAAGAGGGCTTGCAGCTCCTGATAGCTTTTGAACTGAAAGCTGAAAAAATTTAAAGCAGAACATTTGAGGCAACTGAACTCTTATCTGCAAGCATTTGACCGTTATTTAAAAAACCACCCCATGGTTTCGGAATTTAAAACACGATTGCCTGATAAATGTTGTTACTGCAAAAGAAACGCAAATCGTTTGAAAATGTAGAGAGAAATGATTAGGGATTAAACTGGGTATTTATAATTTTTATAAAATATATGTTTGCGTGTAGCCTTAACTGTTATAGTGAAATGATCTTACTTCGGAATTGACTTATAAACATTCACTTCACTATTCCCTAATTTTAATACTACATAAAAACCTAATTATAAATTTTTAAACCTGCCTGACCCTCACAGCGAGAGCGACTTACAGAAAATGTTGATCGGGCAGCTGGCGTTCGACCTCACTTTCTTCCTCATATATCAGTTGCATACAATACCCCATTTGCGTCCACTGATTAATACTCTATTCAATACTGCAAGAGTCCCGGAAAATATTATAATTAAGGGCAAATGAAATTTCGCAGATGTTCGTCACAAAGGCTGGCGACTGGTGGAAGCAATTGATATTTCTTAGACTAAGGAATAGTAGAAGATATTATTCATGAGCCTGGCAATGATAAAAATGGATTTATGTTAACGTCGGCATTCCAAATGGATTGAAAAAGACTGTTTTTTGAATAAAAAAGTCAATGGATAATCTTTGAAAACGATCATTATTTCCTGATTTTAAAAGACTAAAAATCAGCAGATTATGTGTAAGGTTGATAAGATTGAAGATAGCACTTTCTTTAGCACTTTTTTTTAAGTTCCTTAAAAAAGGAGTGGAAGAAAATAAAGACCCTATACCTTAAAACTCTAAAATCTAGTAATAAATTCTGCTTTGTACACCCTGGCAAAAGTCAGTTGAAAAAAATTAAATTTATAAAACGTCATTCTCAATTCCAACCTTTTATCTTTCCATATCTCTTATACCCGAGAAAGATTGAAAGAAAGACAAAATATATTAACTGAAACGGTGTTCCGTGCTGCCCAAGGAGCTGCTGATGCGCAGGGTATTTTGTATGATCAATTTTCTAAAGCCATGTATAATATTTGTTTGCGCATGGCCGGAAACAAAATGCAGGCGGAAGATCTTTTACATGATTGTTTTATGATTGCTTTTAAAAGTCTCAAACAACTGAAAGATGCAAATGCATTTCCGGGTTGGTTGCGGCGAATTGTGGTGAATGAATGTATAAAACAAAGCAGGTATAATTTTCGGTTTGCCGAACAAATCGAGATACCTGATGTAGCAGGTGAAATTGATAATAACTGGTGGGAAAATATAAGTTTAGAAATGCTGAACCAGGAAATAAAAGGGCTGCCGGACGGCTGCAGGCAGGTGTTTGTACTATATGTTTTAGAAGATTTTTCTCACAGCGATATTGCCGGAAAATTAGGTTGTACGGAAGGCACCAGTAAAAGTCAGTACCACCGATCCAGGAGTTTATTAAGAGAACGTATCACTAAGAAAATGGAATTGCAAAATGGATAATTTTAAAAAAGACATCAGGGAAAAAAGAGAGTTGCTCGATACTGATATTCCTTCAAATGTAGTTTGGGAGAGAATTTCAGTAAATAAAACTCTTACGAAAGGCAAAACAATTTCCCTGTTTTATAAATGGGCTGTTGCTGCATCAGTAATTGGTTTGATCATGTTTAGTGTTATTTTTCTTTCACAAAATCATGATAATAATTCAGTTCCAAACGAAATAGCTGCGGTAAAAATTCCTTCTGAAAAACCACATTCAAAACCCATTCAACCCATACAAACGCCTACTGAAAATATAACAACGCTTTCATCATCTGAAAAAAACGAAATAGTCTTCAAACAAAAACCTGATAAAAAAGTAAAATCGTCCATAGAAAAAAAACATAGCAGGAAAATTAATCCTGAACAACTGCTTGTGCAGGACCTTCAAAATAATTATGCCCAACTGGTAAATATGCAAGTGGATCTCATCAATAAAACACCTGTGTATGCTGCTTCTCCGGGTTATTTTCAAAGTTTTAAAGATCATTTTCGCTCTCTGGACAGCAGCGAAATAGTGTTGAGAAAAACAATAAAAAACTATGGCCTTAATGGTGAATTATTAGAGCAGTTGATAAACCTTAACCAGTCAAAACTGAACGTGCTGAAATCGTTGCAATCTGAAGTAAATAAAATTAATAATAAAGTGGCGGGCACGGCGGGACCAGATAGCATTTCTTCTTATTTTATTGATATTAAAAAAAGTATGTGAGAAAGAAGTTAGATGCGAGATGTGAGAGGTAAGAAGTTAGAGGTGAGATGTGAAATGTGAGACGTGTGATGTGTGGTGTGGTTTTTTTAGATTTCAAATGGTGCTCTGACGTCCAAATATTAAAAATTACACCCGTTATTTTCCGGTTCTTTTAAAACAAAAATTATCCCTCAAAAAAAATTATAAACGCTAAAAATATTAAAATGAAAAATTCTAAAATTTTCTTCTCAATAATTGTTTGTCTTCTATCTGGTATTCAATTGTTCGCACAAAAAGTAACAACCAGAACAATTACTAACAGCCGCACCACAGTAAAAGCCGGGCTAATTAATAATATTAAAATTGTCGACACCGCAGTAAAGGATATTAAAACGAAAGTGATTTCCAGGGAACTGCCAATAGCGCAGAATGGAGACATTTATATCAATAATAGTTACCGGAAAATCAATGTTTTGCCTTCTGCTGATAACAAATTTAAGATCGAAACAATTGCATACTACACT
>JBDSHT010000361.1:0-3128 GCA_039918315.1 Ginsengibacter sp.
AGCCGTCCTTATATTGACCTGACACTTTCTGTTTTACGTCACTTTGGATTTCATATTGAGCATAGGAATTATGAAACCTTTACTATTTTACCACGTGATCCTTTAATGGCGCACAGTGTGAAATATAAGGTAGAAGGGGATTGGAGTAATGCCGCTTTTTTATTAGTAGCCGGCGCTATCGGTGGTGAAATTGTGTTAAATGGAAACAACCTAAATTCTACACAAGGGGATAAAAATATTATGGAGGCTCTGCGTGATTGTGGTGCAGAGATTCATATAAAAAATGATGAGATAAGAGTGATAAAGAATCTACTGAATCCTTTCACTTTTGATGCTACACATTGCCCTGATTTGTTTCCTCCGTTGGTTGCCCTTGCTTCTTATTGTAAAGGTAAATCAACCATCAAAGGTGTAAGCCGATTGCTGCATAAAGAAAGTAACCGTGGACTGACGCTGAAGAATGAATTTAAAAAAATGAATGTTGATATTGAGCTGAATGGAGATATAATGCAGATAAACGGAGGAGATGAAATCAAGGGTGCAAAAGTATCGTCTAACAATGATCACCGGATTGCTATGGCGTGTGCTGTGGCTGCATTAGGTGCGAAAGGAAACACTACAATTGAACACGCAGAAGCAGTCAATAAATCGTATCCTGATTTTTATAAAGACCTGGAAAAATTAAGGCGGTAAAATTTACTTAACCTAATTTCTCTTCCAGTTCCATCATCTGTTCAAACAATTTTTCATACTCCACATTATCGTGCGCAAGCTGTTCTGATTTCTGTTTGTACTCTTTTTCGGCGGCAACAAACTTTTCATTTACAGAATAGATTTCAGGTAAAGAAAGATCGCTTTCAAGTTTATTTTTCTCTGCTGAAACTTTGGCAATTTTTTCTTCAATCAACTGGAATTGTTTCTTTACTTTTTGTAATTCTCTTTGAAGTTCCTTCTCTTCTGAATTATTGAAATTATTTGGTTTCTTTTCTACAGGCGCATTTACTTTTTTAGCCGGTGCGTTTTCATTCTTTTTTGCTGAACCATTATCCTTTATTTTCTTTTCTTGCTTCCAACGCTCCCACTCATCATAGGTTCCTACAAATTCCTTGATTTCGTAATTGTCAATTTCCCAGATTTTGTTCGCAGTCTTATTTACAAAATACCGATCGTGACTTACTAAAATATAGGTGCCTTCGTATTTATTGAGTGCCTCAATTAGCAAGTCCACGGAATGCATGTCAAGGTGGTTTGTTGGCTCATCCAGCAACAAAAAATTTGCTTTGCTCACAATAGTTTTTGCCAATGCAACCCTCGCTTTTTCACCACCACTCAACACTTTTATTTTCTTTTCTACGTCATCACCACTGAATAAAAAACAGCCTAACAAACTTCTTAATTCTAATTCAGTTTTTCCGCTTCCGGAATAATTCATTTCCTCCAGCACAGTATGATTGATGTTCAACGCTTCTAATTGATGCTGCGCATAAAATGCATCCCTCACATTATGGCCTTCAATTCTTTCGCCCTCAAATGGCTCCACCCCAGCCACCATTCTCAATAAAGTTGATTTTCCTTTTCCGTTCGCACCAATCAATCCAATCTTATCTCCACGATTAATTTCAGCACCGGTGTGTTCAACAATTTTTACATCTCCAAAACTTTTTGATGCATTTTTTATTGTAGAAAGAATGCGTCCGGGTGTTACACCAACCGTAAAGTTGATCCGCATATTCGGACGCTCCAATTCGGTATTTTCTATACGATCAATTTTGTTAAGTCGCTTTACAATACTCTGTGCAGCCGCTGCTTTGGAAGCTTTGGCTTTAAATCGTTCTACAAATTTTTCCTGCTGTTTTATATAGTCCTGCTGATTTTCGTAAGCGCGTTTTTGCAATTCTATCCGCTGTTCTTTTTCCTGCAAATAGTAAGAATAATTGCCTGTGTAAAAGTGTAACTCCTGTTGATAGAGTTCAACAATTTTAGTAACCATTCTGTCAAGGAAATAACGATCATGCGAAACAATTACCACAGAACCACGATAATGCGTCAGGTATTTTTCAAGCCATTCAATAGAGGGTAGATCAAGGTGATTCGTAGGTTCATCCAGCAACAATACATCCGGATTCATCAGAATCATTTTTGCTAACAGAACGCGCATCCGCCAACCACCACTAAATTCTTTATAGGGTCTTTGCAGATCAGCATTTGAAAAACCAAGTCCTTGTAAAATTTCTTCCGATTTATGATGAATCTCATAGCCGCCTAATATCTCCAATTCACTTAACTTATCAGCATATAAATGTGCCAGCGCTTCGTCAGAACTTTGTTCCAATTCGATACCTATCTTTTCAATTTCTTTTTCTAATTCCATCACTTTTTCAAAGGCGCTCAAAGCCACTTGTAAAATGGATTCTTCAGTATCAAAGCTCAACAGATCCTGGTGAAGAAAGCCAATTGTGGTTTCTTTACCTTTTTCAACAGTGCCTTTGGATGGTAAGAATTGATTGGTAAAAACCTTTAGCAGCGTGGATTTCCCGGTTCCATTGTAACCAATCAGGCCAATTCTTTCATTGGGTTGTATATGCCAGGTGGCATCCTTCACTATCACCCTTGCCCCAAATTCAAATGTAACATTCTGTAATCCTAATAACATAGTAAACGCAAAATTTTAAAGTGGGCAAAAGTACAAATTTATCCCGTGGGTTGAGGAGTATATAATTAAATTATCATTTTGTTGTGTCAAGAAGAAAGTAGAAAGTAGTGAGTAGTGAGTAGTAAGAAGCAAGAAGCAAATAGGAAGTCAAAAAAGTAAAGAACCAACTACCATTGCTGATGGAAACCTCAAACCTGATCGATAATTGCTGGTTGCTCACTGCTCATTGCTCAGGGCTGATTTGCTCACTGCTGAAAACTGAAACCTGAAGCCTCACACCTGAAACCTCACACCTCATACTCATGCACCACATTATAAAGTGTGTCTCGTTCTACGGCAACTCTCCCGGCCTGTGCAATCAGTGCTACGATTTCATCAGTACTCATTTTTGGTGACTGCTCCTCGCTTCCGGCCATTGAATATATTTTAGTAGAATCATCAATGGTTCCATCCATATCATCTACTCCAAATGATA
>JBDSHT010000362.1:0-3229 GCA_039918315.1 Ginsengibacter sp.
TTCAACTCTTCTTTGATATCCCTGTTATGTAATTGTTTAAATAAAACCAACACCAAAACTTTGCCACCTTCCTTCATTTTGTTAATAGCTTTCACTACATCGGTTACATCGTCTTTCTTCACCTGCCGTCCGGAGATTGGAGAAATGGTATGCCCGACACGGGCAAATAAAAGACGGAGATAATCATACACCTCGGTCATGCTCCCCACTGTAGAACGCGGAGTTTTTGTAGTCACTTTTTGTTCTATAGCAATGGCCGGGCAGAGGCCTTTTATATAATCAACATCTGGCTTATTCATGCGCGCCATAAACTGACGTGCATACGCGCTCATGCTTTCTGCATATCGTCTTTGGCCTTCGGCAAACAAGGTATCAATCGTAAGAGAAGACTTACCGGAACCCGACACTCCGGTGACCACAATAAATTTATTACGTGGAATTTCTACGTCAACATTTTTGAGATTATGCACCCGTGCTCCCTTAATGAAAATATTATTTTTCCGTAATTGTTGGGGAGTCTTTCTATTCGAAATTTTACTTGTAGCCATCTGATATCTGCAAAAATAACGAATCGTAATTTTACTGACATGCACAAAGAGGGGATTTCCTCTTTTTTCTTTTTTTGCCAAAAAAAGATTGTCTGGCATTTGGTGGAATGAAATTATTCTCTAATTTTAGCATTCCAATTTTCCTGAAGATAATGAAGAACTGTCTGCAACATTCTGCAAAAATTCCGATCATTTTTTCTCTTTAATTGGACTTACACAATATCCTTAATCAAAAACTGTAACCGTCTTATGAAGACAATTAACACGCTTCCGGATCAGGAACTGATCCACTTGTATCTTGATGGAAATTCACAAGCCCTTTCAAACCTTGTAGAGCGCTACAAAGACAAGATTTACACTTCGATCTATTTACTGGTTAAAGACAAATATCTTGCCGAAGATATTTTCCAGGATGTGTTCATTAAAGTAATTGACACATTGAATAGTGGCAGGTATAATGATGAGGGCAAGTTTTTACCTTGGGTAATGCGCATCGCACACAATGCATGTATCGATCATTTCAGAAAGGTAAAACGCAGCCCATCTATTAAGACCAGCGATGATCACGACATTTTCGAAATCCTCAATTTTTCAGAGCCTGGCGCCGATGAAAAAATGATGCAGGGTCAAAGCCATCAGCGCGTAAGGAAAATGCTTGACATGCTTCCCCAGGATCAAAAAGAAGTAATCATCATGCGTCATTTTGCTGACCTGAGTTTTAAAGAAATCTCTAATCTTACAGGTTGCAGCATCAATACAGCTTTGGGCCGTATGAGGTATGGTTTATTAAACCTTAGAAAATTGATGGTGGAGAAGCAAATCGCTTTATAACGAGTCAATCATAAGTACACAATAATAAAAATCCCTTCAGTTTTCTTTGAAGGGATTTTTTTATGGAAGTTATTCCACTTGCTCTTTTATCTATAATTTCTTGCAGAGGATACCCGTCTAATTAATTGAAAACAATTCATTAAAAATCTTTTGCCCGTCTGTGTTACCCAACATAGGCGAACAAGCCCTTTCAGGATGGGGCATCATCCCAAAAACATTTCCTTCAATATTCCGAATTCCGGCAATGCCATTTAATGAACCATTGGGCGCGTGATCATCATGAATGTCTCCCACTTCGTTACAATAACGATAAATCACCTGGTTATTTTTTTGCAAATCCTCCAACCCTTTTTCTCCAATATAATATCTTCCCTCACCATGGGCCACCGGTATTTTGTACACCGTATGATCATTATCTTTTTCTCCGGAAATAAATACATTTTTGCATACAAACTGGATATTAGCATTTTGCAATAACACACCCGGCAGCAATCCGCTTTCGCAAAGAATTTGAAAACCATTACAAACTCCCAATACTTTTCCACCGCGATTTGCAAACTCAATTACGCTCTGCATCATAGGGCTGAAACGGGCAATGGCACCACATCGAAGGTAATCGCCGTAACTAAACCCACCGGGCAAAACAATACAATCGTTCGCGGAAAACATTGATAAATCTTTATCCTTGTGCCATAGAGAAATCACCTCCTGCTTCAAATCATTCTGCAAAGCATTAATCATATCCCTGTCGCAATTTGAGCCGGGAAAAATTACCACTCCAAATTTCATACTTGTGTTTTTTTATAAAGTGCGAAGATAAACTTTAACCCAATTCTTATTTCAGGTATTGCATATAAATTACAAAACCAACCATCACCCAATGCAGAACTGCCGCTATCCATTTTATCCTTAAATAAAAAAATGTGCAAGCAATAAAAGCCGCTGCAGGAACTGTTGCCAGCATCCAATATTCAAAATTATGGCTGCTGTTGATGAAAGGAATAAACAGTGCTACTACCAGGTACAAAAGCATTAATGCCCAGCTTTTTCTAACCTGCACTACTTGCTTACCGGATACTGATTGAACAAAAAATCCACCAATCATTACCATAACCATTATTAAAATCATCCCGGCATATTCTAGATTATTTTGTTCTAATAAAGGATAAGAAATATGAAAACCCGGTAAATGAAAACTGTATAAATGATCGTTTAGAAAAAATAATGCAAACAATAAATACCATGTAGTGAAGATGCCCATAAACGCAATCACCCACTCCCCTATTCTAAAAGGCCGCATGATCAGTAAAGCCAGGATCACCAACAACATAAAAGCAAGAGAAGGAAAATAAAGGAACGAACAAACGCCAATTGCGAGGCTGATATTAAACAATATTGTTTTGACATGTTGACTATTATAAAGGCTGCTCATTTTCGCCCAAATCCAAATCAAGAAAGTATTGATCACGAGAGGAGCACTCAAAATATTCCATTCAGGGAAAAATGAAGTGATCAGCAAATAGCTCATAGCCGGAAAATAATTCGGCTTTTGCATCAACTTGCGGGTATTAATAAAATGATTGATGCTGATGGCTTGGGTAAAAAGAAAGAAGTAAGTTATTATAGAATAGCTGACTGGGTACGCATCTAAGCCAGGTTTTACAAAAGCGAGGAGATTATTAAAAAGAAAGCCATCAAGTTTTTGTATTTCAGGAATTTGCGGATGGATGAACCATAACATTTTCAGCAATAATCCATAAACGAAAACCAGGAATGTATTTAAAGGATTATTGGCACGGAAAATTCCTGTCACAATTAAAATTAATTTATCAGCAAAAGTAAAAAATTAA
>JBDSHT010000363.1:0-2774 GCA_039918315.1 Ginsengibacter sp.
TATATCGTCTCGCAAGTTTCACTGCTTCATCACTTACAAAAATGATTTCTAAAGTTTCCTTTTTCAGACTCATAAAAAACTTTCTCACTTTTTCCGGTGCTTTAAATAATTCACCTTCGGTCAGGTCGGAATAAACACAAATTATTTGTCCAAGTTTTACTTTCTCAAAGAGTTGAATAGAAGATTCTTCAAACTCAGTATCATATACACCGCCGAAAACTGAGGTATCAAAATAAAAACGCTGCCTTTTCATTCAATAAAATTAACTATTTCACTTGAGCTTCATCACGCACTATTTTAATAGAGCTTATGAACAAAATATAGCTTGCCACTTAAATTGTTCCCTTTCACCGAAAAAGTGTGCGGGCTTGTCCTATCTGTTCTTACTTTTGCCGGGGTCTGAAAATTTTAGACAATTTACTATTTAAAGAATACGCACTGATGAAGTCCGCCCCTGTCGCAGAAAAAAATGCAAAGCCCAAAATGACCGCGATATTAAAGCCCTATTCGAGGCTGATTGCAGCATTACTTTTCTTTGCTTTACTGAGCAACGGCCTCAATTTGATGATCCCTAAATTAGTGGAAATTGGCATTGATGATTTTACCGCAGGCAAATGGGATGTGCGCAAAATAGCAACCTGGTTTTCTTTCGCGGTCGGGTTCATTTTTATATTTTCCTATGCACAAAGTATCATTCAAACGTATGCATCAGAAAAAGTTGCAAAGGATCTTCGCAATAAATTATCTTCAAAAATATCGCAACAGAATTACCAATATATTCAGTCGCACACTTCCTCAAAATTACTAACCAATCTTACTTCCGATGTTGACGCTATCAAAATGTTTGTGTCGCAGGCAATCGTGTCCATAGCCTCTTCCATCGTATTGATAGTAGGTGCCAGCATTTTATTATTAAACATAAATTGGAAATTAGGGTTAGTCGTTTTAATGATTATCCCGATCATTGGATTTACGTTTTTTTTAGTTTTCAAAAAGGTAAAAGCGCTGTTCAAAAAAACGCAGGAAGTAATTGATTGGCTAAATAAAGTAATCAATGAAAGTATTTTGGGCGCAGCCCTAATAAGGGTTTTAAATGCACAGTTTAGTGAGTTCAATAAATTTATGGATGCCAGTACGGAAGCAAAAAATTTAGGGCTTTCTATCTTGCGACTTTTTGCACTCCTGATACCGGTTATCGTTTTAACTTCCAACCTCGCAAGGCTTGCAGTATTGTCACTTGGCGGACATTTTGTTATCGATGGGACCATGACTCTCGGTGAATTTGCGGCGTTCAGTAGTTACATTTCGATACTAATATTTCCAATACTCATCATAGGTTTCATGAGCAATGTAATTGCGCGAGCCTCTGCTTCCTATCAAAGAATTCATTCCATTTTAGAGTCGCCGGACTTTGTGGACAATGGCACCGAAATGCGCCCGCTGAAAGGAAATATCGAATTGAAAAATGTGAGTGTTTATTATGGTGAAAATCCTGCGCTAAAAAATGTTTCTTTCAAAATAGAAGCCGGTAGCAGGACTGCCATTATTGGACCGACAGCCGCCGGAAAAACACAATTATTTTATTTATTGACTACGCTTATAAAACCAAATGAAGGAAGTATTTATTTTGATGGCATCGATAGTAACGAATACAACCAGGCAAAACTGCTTTCGCAAATAGGCCTTGTATTCCAGGATAGTATAATTTTTAACCTCAGCGTCCGCGAAAATATTGCTTTCAATACTGATGTAACACCGCAGGATTTTCAAAAAGCCATTGGAACAGCAGAACTCAATAATTTTATCGATTCCCTCCCCGAAGGGCTTGATACCATTGTATCAGAGCGTGGCTCCAGTTTGTCGGGCGGACAAAAGCAACGCATTATGTTGGCGAGGGCTTTGGCTATCTCTCCTACTATTTTATTGTTAGATGATTTTACAGCACGCGTGGATACGCTCACCGAAAAGACGATCAGCGCTAATGTGAAAAAAAATTATGAATCGACAACCACTGTGTCAATTACCCAAAAAATTGACGCTGTAAAAGATTATGATCAGATCATTTTATTGATGGAAGGGGAATTGATTGCCGCAGGCAAACATGAGTACCTGATAAAAAATTGCCCGGAATATATCCAGATTTATGATTCACAAAAAAGCACAACCGCATTAATCGAAACTGAATAATGCTTCGCTTTTAAAAACGAAAAAGACAAGAGTGACAAATGTTTTCAAAAAAAATAAATGAATTACAATCTCAACATAGAACATAAAACTTCCACTGCCTCAGCATTAAAAAAAATGCTGTCGTTTATGAAGGAAGAAAAACGAAATCTGTTTTGGGCTTTCGGCGTAATGCTACTGAACTCAGGCATCTCCATGCTTACACCCTACCTGATTGGATATACCATTGACCATTATATTCAAACAAAATTGTACAAAGGTTTATTCCTTTTCTCAGGAATTTTATTGGGCTTGTATATTATTTCTGCGGTCACTGAATATTTTCAAACGAAGTTGATGGGCAGCATCGGACAACGTATGTTGTACAGCCTGCGCAACCAGGTTTTCCAAAGAATTCAAAGTCTGCCAATCGCATTCTTTAATCAAAATAAAGCAGGTGATTTAATATCGAGAATCAATAACGATACCGATAAAGTAAACCAGTTTTTTTCGCAATCGCTGATGCAATTTGTTGACAGCATTTTTACAATGTTAGGCGCTGCTGTCTTCATCCTCGTCATCAATGTTGAACTGGGAGCTGCCGCATTAAT
>JBDSHT010000364.1:0-4380 GCA_039918315.1 Ginsengibacter sp.
GGATTTAAAGAAACTGAATACCATTTCTGATACCATTCCGCAATTGCTTTCCGTAAGATGGGGCTTCCTTTATAATTTTGATATCCGTGGTTAGATGGCTTAGCTGCTTCATCCGCCAGAGTTTTAATTACATCAGGATGTGGAGGAAGATCAGGGCTACCAATTCCAAGATTGATCACATTTTTGCCAGCCTTATTCATTTCATCAATCTGCCTCAACTTCATAGAAAAGTAATATTCTTCAACACCGCCCAGGCGTTTTGAAATCAACTCCTTTTGTAGGGCTTCCTCTTTTTTATTTTCTACTTCGGTATTCATTCTTTGCGATTAAAATTTAAATTGATTTTCCGCTTTTGTAAACACCATGAACTTTTACTCCTGCGGTGAAAGGCTTTATACTTTCCAGCACTTTATCTAATTGTTCACGATGGGTGAACTCAAGATCTGCGTGAAACGAATATTTCCATTCGCTTCCGGGGATGGGCATCGACTGAAGCTTACTTAAATTGATATCCCCTTCTGAAATCTTAGTTAGCACTTTCGCCAGGCTTCCCTTTGAGTGATCGGTATGAAAAATCAAAGATGCTTTATCGGCGTCTTCAATTTCCTCAACGGTTTCTTCATTTTCCAAAACCCAAAAACGGGTGTAATTATATTTCTGCGTGTGAATATTAGGAGCCAAAATTTTAAGACCGAAAAGTTCTGCGGCAAAATCACCTGCAATTCCGGCTACATTTTTACTTTTGGTTTGGTGAATATGTTTCGCACTTAATGCAGTATCCTCAGTTTCAATTAATTTCCAATTGTACTTTTCTAAAAATTCAAGGCATTGCAAAAGAGCCATGGGATGCGAATGCACCTCGGTTATATCTTCCAATTCCACCCCTGGGTTCACTAACAAATTCTGATCGATCATTAAATAAACTTCCCCAATAATTTTCAGTTTGCTTTGCTGCAGCAAATTATAATTGGGAAGAATGCTCCCCGCAATTGAGTTTTCAATAGCCATTACTCCTCCGTCACTTTTATCATTATCATCCGCAATCTGCACGAGGTCACGAAAATTCGAGCAACAAATAACTTCCACATCATTACCGTAAAACTTACGGGTGGCAGCCTGGTGAAAGCTTCCTTCAAATCCTTGTATGGCTATTTTCTTTTTCATGTATTTATTTAAAATAAAAATCCCGGCCTTTTTAGCCGGGATTCTCTTATAGTTATCTGTTTTTTTCAGTTTTAACAAAGGCATCCCGGACTATTTCTAAAATAGTAGCTAAAATAAAAACCGGTAAATGCGTTTGTGATATTCATAATTTGATTTGGCGAAAGTAATACAGAATGAGAAAAATAAAAATTATTTTTTTGGGATGATCCTAAATTTTGAAAATTTTTAAAGCAACGAATGATAGAATCCAATATTTAGAATATCTTTTAAAAATATTAGGGGCTACCCTACTTTTTCAAAATATTCTATTCAACAATCTTGTCCTTTATTCAAATCAATTTCAAAATATAAAAAGTTTCTAAAGAAAACAAAAAACCGCTTCGTGTTGAAGCGGCTTATAGATTGCCATCAAAAATAAAAGAGTTGATGCAAAAATAATATCCTCAGATATTATTTTTTTGTAGAATCAGTTGTTGTTGTTGTTGTTGTTGTTTTTGTAGAATCTGTCATCATTGCTGCTGAAGAATCTACTGGTGCTGCAACTGTTGTTTCAGTTGTAGTAGTGGTTGTTGTTGAATCAGAAGCAGCTTCTTTAGTAGTGCTAGCATCATTACAAGCAACGAAGAATGCAGATACTGCAAGTGCTAAAAATAATTTTTTCATTTTTGATTTAATTTTTATGATTTTTGAAATTAATTACAGTTTAATACCCCATTTCAAAAAAGGTAACCCAATTTTTAAAACTTTTTTTTCATTTTTATTCGGGTTACTTTTCCATCTTTCCAGTATTAATAATAGTTAAGTGAAAATATACGAAGACGAGAAAGTATTATTAGAGGGTTTAGCAACCAACGACACTAATGCAATCGAGACGATTTACCGCGATAATTATAGTGCCATTCAGGCATATATAATTAAGAACAGTGGTTATGCTGATGATGCAAGAGATATTTTTCAGGAAGCAATGGTGATTTTATTTGAAAAAGCAAAGTCGGATACTTTTGAATTAACCTGCCAGATAAAAACGTATTTGTATTCGGTTTGCAGAAGACTTTGGTTGAAAAAATTGCAGAAGGAAAACAGGTATAATCCTTCTTTTGAGATGTTTCAGGAAACAGTGGCTGTGGAAGATGAAATTGAAAATCACGAAAAAAAGGATATTGATTTTTTATTGATGGAGAAAGCTATGGTGCAGATTGGAGAACCTTGTAAAAGTTTATTAGAAGCATTTTACATTCAGAATAAATCAATGCCGGAGATTGCCAAAGACTTTGGATATACGAATGCTGATAATGCGAAGACACAAAAATATAAATGCCTGGTAAGGTTAAAAAAACTATTCTTTACTCAATATAAAAAATAAGTTACGATGGATGAAAATATACTTTTAGATGCAGTGGAGCGCTACCGGAATGGAGAAATGGCGCAGGAAGAAAAAACTTTTTTTGAAGAATTAAGAAAGAACAATCCGGATATAGACCAGGTTGCAGCCGAGCATAGCTTTTTCTTGCAGGAGCTAGAACGCATGAGTGCTATAAAAACTTTAAGGCACAATCTTAACCAGGTTGAAACCAAATTGGAAAATGAAGGTTTCATCTCTTCAAGAGAAGGTAAAACTAAAGCGAAGATCATTTATCTATGGAACCGATATCGCCGTACAATTGCAGTGGCAGCCGCTATCGCAGGGTTGGTATCCATATCTACGGCTACTTTCTTTTCCATCTATTCAGAAAACAAAAATGTTGCAGTTATAACTCCGTTGGTTGATAATAAGTTGAACCAGTTTGAGCATAAACTGAATCAAATTGAAAACAAGCTTAACGACTCCCGGGCTATTCCTGTGAAGCCAAAGTTTGAAGCCGATTTTAGGGCAACGGGTTTCCTTGCAGATGGCGCAGGATATATTATCACTAACGCCCACGTGGTAAACAACGCGAAAAATTTAATCGTTGAGAATAATAAAGGAGATCAATTTTCTGCAAAAGCTGTATATGCTAATTCATTAACCGATCTTGCCATTTTAAAAATTATCGACACCTCTTTTAAAAAGATTGTTGGATTGCCTTATACTTTTCCTCAATCAATTGCCGACCTCGCTGAACCAATTTTTACTTTAGGTTTTCCAAGAGAAGAGATTGTTTATGGCGAAGGTTACCTAAGTGCTAAATCAGGTTTTTTTGGAGACACTACTTCTTACCAGATTAGTATTTCTGTAAATCCTGGAAACAGTGGTGGCCCGGTGATAAATAAAAAAGGAGAAATCATAGGCATCATCAGTAGCAAAGAAACGAATGCTGACGGAGTAGTTTTCGCAATCAAAACCAACAGTATTTACAGGGCTTTGCGCGAAGTGAATAAGCAATTGGATGTGAAAATAAAATTGCCTACCAACAATTCATTAAATGGAATGAGCCGGGTAAAACAAATAAACAAACTGGAAGATTTCGTTTATAAAGTAAAAGGAAACTAATACTGAAATAGATCACATTAAGCAACATCAGAAAACGAACTATCGCATCTCCTTTTCTCCTTTTCACAAAATTTATGTGCGCCTATTTGTGAATAAACACACAATAAGAATTGAATAGAAGGGTAACGTTTAGAGAAAGTCTTTTTTGGGGGAAGGCAATTAAGAACCTCCTTCATACAAACAAAAGATTATGGCAAAAGGTAGGCAGAATCAAGGCTTTTCCAACTCCTTTATTGTAAAAGGGGTCTGCCGGTTTTTATATTTTTTACGAATGTTCGTTATATCATCCGCTGAAATTTTCTCAGCTTTATTGCCCCAGGAATTTCGAATAAAGCTTAATACTTGTGCGATGTCTTCATCCTTGAAATCTTCATTACTTTCGATTCCCGGCATCTCACCATTGATCTCCGGAGCTTTATAGACTTTGTCTCCAACGGTAACTGGTCCGGTCAATCCGTACAAAACAATTGAGATCAATTTATTTTTATTACCCAACACCCAATTAGAATTTTGTAAAGGCGGAGCCAGAGAATTAATGCCATTACCATCAACGCCATGACAGGCCTGACATACAGTTTTGAATATCGCTGCTCCTTTAGGAAAAGTTTTCGCAACCCGAGCTGCTTCAGCTTTGTTTACTGACTTATGCTTCTCTTCAATTAATTTCCTGAGCCGTACATTAATAAGCAGATTGGTATCAGGAAGCAGATGAAGGAATTCTTTTTTCCATTCAGTTTCTTTGTCTT
>JBDSHT010000365.1:0-23716 GCA_039918315.1 Ginsengibacter sp.
CAATACAGTTCTATAAATATTTTTTTATGGTTAAATTCTTTCAATTTATTTTACTGTTTGCCGGACTCTCTCTGGCATCATGTAACAGTACAAAGAATATTGTTTATTTTGACCAGGTAAAGGACACCACTTTTTATTCAACAGGTAGCAATAATTTAACTCCTCTTCAACCCAGTAACATTCTAAGTATTACTATTAGCAGTGCAAATGCAGAAGCTTCTATACCTTATAATTTAAATAGTAGTGCTGGCGGCCGAGCGACCACAGTAACTGGAAATAGCACGGAAGCTGGGGGGTATCTTATTAATTCTGATGGGTACATATTAATGCCAGTGTTAGGAGCTGTAAAAGCGGCTGGTCTTACTAAAAATCAATTACAAGAAAGTATAACAAATCTGATTTTATCTAAAAAGACTTTGCTAAACCCTATCGTAGAGATTCGCTTTTTAAATTATGAAGTTACAGTTATTGGAGAAGTAGCGCGTCCAACTGTTATTACTGTACCTAGCGAAAGTATTTCTATGTTAAAGGCTCTTGGGCTAGCGGGCGATTTAACGATTTATGGAAAAAGAGAAAACATTTTGCTTATTAGAGATGAGGGAGGAAAGAAGAAAACCCGGCATATTGATTTAAGCTCCCCCCAATTTTTTAATTCACCTTATTACTATTTGCAACCAAATGATGTTGTTTATGTTGCACCAAATAAAACTAAAATAAATCAGGCAAATAGTAATCCACAGTTGCTCCCTATTATTTTAAGTAGTTTATCGGTTGTGGTGATAGTGTTAGACAGACTTGTTAGATGAGTTTGTTATATAAGAAAGAAAATTAAAAATGCAGAGAAAAAAATATATAAGCGAAGAGAAAGAGGATAATTTGATTCAACAAACAGTTTCAAAATTCCTTCCCTATTGGCCTATGTTTTTAATTGCTATCATTTTAGGTATTGCAACTGCATATATTTATTTACGATATACAATTCCAGTTTACGAAGCTACCGCCACCTTGATTATTAAAGATGAGAAAAAAGGAAATGAGGAATCAAAATTAATGGAATCCCTCGATCAGATATCATCAAAAAAAATTGTAGAAAATGAAATTGAGGTAATTCAATCGCGAAAATTGATGACTAATGTGGTGGAAACTCTTGGTCTTTATGCACCGATTTTTGAGAAGGGCGAAATAAATAATTTATCCGCTTATACTATTTCACCTGTAAGTATTAAAAGTCCTACACCAGATTCTTTGACACCTACTGGCGCAAACGCAGAAGTATTTCTTAATTATGATAGCCTAACCAAAAAAGTACTTCTTAACAATAAACAAGAATACCCTTTAAACCAGGTTGTAAATACTTTATACGGGAAATTAATCTTTCAGGAAAACAAAAATTATCATCCGTCCCAAAAACCGAACAAGCAACTTTATTTTGTTTTAATAAAACCACGTTATCTCGTTCCAGGACTTTTAGGAAGATTAAAAGCAGAACCAGCAAGTAAGTTATCGTCTATTGTAAATTTGAGCTACAGGGATGAAGTACCATTACGTGCAGAAAATATATTGAACCAACTTATAGTTTCATACCGCCAATTTGAAATAGATGATAAAGACGCATTGGCAAAGAATACCCTCAATTTTGTTGAAGATCGCCTCACCCTAATTTCTCACGACCTTGATTCAATACAAAAGAAGGTTCAACAATTTAAATCGGACAATAAAGCAGTGGATATAGGAGTGCAAGGGCAATTATATTTGCAAAATAATAGTGCGAATGATCAAAAATTAAGTGAAGTCGAAACCAAAATATCGGTATTAAACCAGGCAGAAAATTTTGTAAAAAACAAGGATCATGCCAGTGGAATTGTGCCTTCTACCCTAGGTGGAGATCCAATGCTTACCCAGATGATGGATAAGTTATACAATTCGCAATTAGAATATGAAAAATTAAGAAAAACTGTAGGTGAAAATGATCCGAACCTGGTCGCATTGAACGACCGTATTAATAAAATTAAACCTAACATTTTACAAAATATACAAAGTCAGCAACAAAGTCTTTTATCGGAAAAACAGAATATAGTTGCGACATCTGGAACATACAGCTCTATTTTGAGAGCCATTCCTAAAAAGGAACGGGAGCTACTTGAAATTAGCAGAGAGCAACAAATTAAAAGCAACATTTATTCTTTCTTGCTTCAAAAAAGAGAAGAGAGTGAAATTGCATATGCCTCTTCAGTAGCCAATAATCGTGTGGTAGATGAAGCTTTAACTAGTCCTTACCCAGTGAGCCCAAAAAGAATGCTCATTTTTTTAATTTCTGTTTTTGTTTTTCTTGGAATTTGTTTCGCGATCATTTCTATTAGGGAAACAATGACAGGAAAGGTACTATATCGGAGTGAAGTAGAATCACGTACCTCTATCCCAATTATTGGTGAGGTAGCATTCGATAAAACTAAGCGAGCTATAGTTATAGAATCCGGAAGAAGGAGTTTTGTAGCTGAAGAATTCAGAAAATTGAGAATTTCACTTTCTTTTTTAGGTATTGATGCCAAGCATAAAAAAGTTTTAGTGACTTCAAGTATATCAGGTGAAGGAAAAAGTTTTATTGCTGCTAATCTTGCAATAGGTATCGCATTAACCGGCAAGAGAGTAGCATTAGTGGATATGGACTTAAACAACCCCTCTATTGCTAAAATACTAAAGGTGTCAAACGGGGAGGGTGTCACAGAATATTTAAATGGTGAATTAGAAGCTGGTGAAATTATAAAAGAGGTGGTTGATCATGAGAATCTATATTTTATTTCATCTGGTCAAATTCCGGAAAATCCATCAGAACTTTTATCAAATGGCAGAGCAAAAGATTTAATTAACTATCTTGATAAAGAATTTGATATGGTGATAATAGATACATCACCGATTGTTTTAGTAACTGATGGATATTTGTTGACTGGTTTGTGCGATGCTACTCTATATGTGGTAAGGCACAAGTACACACCAAAAGTGTTAGTAAAAAGAATCGATGAAAACAACCATATCAATCCAATTCATAATCCTGCAATTATTTTTAATGGTGTAAAAGCCAGAGGTTTCTTTAAAAATAATTATGGATACGGATATGATTATGTATATGGAAATAAGCAAAAGGCTAATGAAGACAAATCTTTAGTTAAATCTTAAAAACCAAAATCGTATATGAAAAATCATCTGACTCAATACATTAGGATGTAGGCGAGAGAGGCGAAGCCCTGCGCATCCTTGAGTATTAGTTTCATTCCTTTGATAAGCTGCAATTTTCATCTTAAAAAGAAAAGTTATGCAGAAGAGTTGGTATTTGGTTTATACAAAACCTAAATGCGAAAAAAAAGTCGCAAGTATTTTGACAAAAAGAAAAATTGAAAATTTTTGTCCGCAGAACCGTAAACAAGTAAAACAATTAAGGAAAAGTAAGATGGTATATGAACCACTCTTTAGTTCTTACGTTTTTGTACTTGAGAACGAAAGCAACATCTCATCAATAGCCCAAACTGAAAATGTGCTCAGTTTGGTTTATTGGAAAGGGAAGCCTGCTATTATCAAAAATGACGAAATAGAAATCATAAGAGATTTTGTTTCAGATCATGAAGATATAAAATTGGAAAAGACTAAGGTAAATTTAAATGAAGATGCCCGCATTTTAAATAGGCCGGCTTATGTAATAGATGGGAATATACTCACTTTGAAAAACAAATCTATAAAAGTAAATTTACCATCTCTTGGCTTTAACCTGGTTGCTGAATTAGAAGGTGAAAAAGTTTTAGGTCGCGAAATTTCCTTTGGGAATAAGGAATTATTACTTCAATAAGGTTAATTATTTTTTAATAAACTACATAGAATTAATGTTTTAAAGAGATTATTTTATTACTTCTGATAAAACCCTAATTTAGAATAAAATGCTTTCCTTATTGGAATGAAAATAAATTATTATTAAACCCACATTATTGCCGATGCTCGCGCAATCAATAAATCATTCCAAAATCTTAATCACTTCAAATGAAAACGGCACTTATTTCTGGTATAACCGGGCAAGATGGGGCATACCTGGCGGAACTACTATTATCTAAAGGGTACATGGTTCACGGGATTATAAGAAGGTCCTCCTTAATCAATACTCATCGAATTGATCACTTGTATGTTGATCCTCATGAAAAAAATGGAAATTTTAAGCTCCATTATGGCGATCTAACTGACAGTACAAATCTAATCAGAATTATTCAGGAAACGCAGCCAGATGAAATTTACAATCTTGCTGCTATGAGTCATGTAAAAGTTAGTTTTGATACACCTGAATATACAGCCAACGCGGATGGTATTGGCACCCTTAGAATTCTGGAAGCCATTCGTATTTTGGGTTTAGAAAAAAAGACTAAATTTTATCAGGCATCTACTTCTGAACTATATGGACTGGTGCAGGAAGTACCTCAAAAAGAAACAACGCCTTTCTATCCAAGGAGTCCCTATGCTGTGGCAAAATTGTTTGCTTTTTGGACCGTAATAAATTATAGGGAAGCTTATAATATGTTTGCTTGTAATGGCATACTCTTCAACCATGAAAGTCCATTAAGAGGAGAAACATTTGTGACAAGAAAGATAACACGTGCAGTTGCAGCCATTGTACAGGGATTACAAGATTGTTTATATCTGGGAAATTTAGATGCCCGCAGGGATTGGGGGCATGCAAAAGATTATGTGGAAGCTATGTGGCTAATTTTGCAACATGAAGTACCAGAAGATTTTGTGGTGGCTACCGGTGTTACTACAAAGGTTAGGGATTTTATAATAATGGCATTTGCAGAAGCAGGGATTGAGTTAGAATTTACAGGGAGTGAATTGGACGAGAAGGCTTTTGTAAAATCCTGTAGTAATCTCCAATATCAAATTCCGATTGGTAAGCAGGTAGTAGCTATTGATCCGGCATATTTCCGTCCTACTGAAGTAGAGCTTTTGATAGGAGATGCTTCGAAAGCAAAACAAAAATTAGGTTGGGAGCCCAAATATCAGTTAGCCGAATTAGTAAAAGAAATGGTGGCGAGTGATCTGCAAACATATAAGGCCAGCGTGGAGAGAAAGTATTTCATGTGATCTTTATTTTGAATAAAAATCAATTTTCTTTTACATGAAAAATAAGTTTCTGACCGCTGTTGCTCTATTTACTAATCTAATTAACAAAGGGCAGGAACGAAGTGTAAAGGCAAAAAAAAACATAATAGCTTCTTTTTTTATCAGAGGAGTTAGTATCGCAATCAGTTTACTCTTAGTTCCTCTTACTATAAATTATATAAATCCATCGCGTTATGGGATCTGGCTAACGCTTAGCTCTGTAGTAGCATGGTTTAGTTTTTTTGATATAGGATTAACCCAAGGATTACGAAACAAATTTGCCGAGGCAAAAGCCAAAGGAGAAGATGATCTAGCACAGATATATGTTAGTACCACTTATGCAATACTTGCAATCATCTTCTTTGCAGTTTGGATAATTTTTATATTTGTAAATAAATATTTAAATTGGTCTCAACTCCTGAATCTTTCAGAAACCTATCAATCTGAAATTTCAATTCTGGCTTTAATTGTATTCACCTATTTCTGCTTACAGTTCGTATTACGAGTAATTACTACTCTGATCATTGCCGATCAACAGCCCGCAAAATCCTCACTAATTGATGTTATTGGTCAAATTGTTTCCTTAATCTTTATTTTAATCCTGGTAAAAACTACGGAAGGTTCCTTGGTAAAACTAGGAGTAGCACTTTGCCTCTCACCCTTATTGGCCTTATTGGGAGCCAATATATTTTTCTTCAGAAAGACCTTAAAAAGGTATAAACCCCGTTTTTCAAAGGTGAAATTTTCTTATGCCAAGGGACTATTTAATCTGGGGATTGTATTTTTTATAATACAAATAGCAGCCATCATTCAGTATGAAACTGCGAATATCATTATTTCGAGAAATTTTGGCTCACTAGAAGTAACCTCTTATAATATTGTATATAAATACTTTGGCATTCTCCAAATGGTATTTATGATATTCATAACCCCTTTTTGGTCTGCCTCCACTGAGGCGTTTCTAAAAAATGATTTTGATTGGATAAAAAACAGCATAAAAAAATATAACTATTTAAATGTTGGATTGTTCGTTGTCGGTTGCATTATGCTTTTATTTTCAGATACGATTTATAATCTCTGGTTAGGTAAAGGAACAGTGTCAATTAGTTTTTCACTTTCCTTTTTTGGATTTTTATTTTTTAACGTTGGTATTTTTGGTAGCAAATATGTGTTTTTTTTAAATGGCATCAATGCATTAAGACTTCAATTTTGGTCAAGTGTAATTAGCCCTTTTATTTATATTTTGATTTCATTAATTTTGATTAAATACTATAAGTTAGGAGTTTATTCTTTATTTATAGCAGCCATTATAGCTAATGCAAATGCTTATTTCATAGCACCACTTCAATATTATAAAATAATTGTAAAAGGCAAAAGAGGAATTTGGATAAGATAATTAAAGTTGTACAAATTCACTATTCGGTAGAAGCTTCCGGGAGTGCGGCGTGGAGATTACATAATGCATTTAATGAAAACGGAATTCAATCAATTTTGCTCGTTCACAAATCTGACAAAACGGTAGATGAGAGTATTCGGTTTGCGGGGCTAAAATCAAAAATTATAGCCTTCATACAAAGTAAATTTCAAAATTTTCTTAACAGAAAAAACTTAAAAGAATGGGGTCTGTTTTCTTATCCTATATTTGGAATTGATCTTTCAAAAAGAAATGAAGTAATTAATGCAGATGTAATTTACCTGCATTGGATTTTATTAGGCTACCTCAACTTTGCAAGTATAGAAAAATTAGCAAAACTCAATAAGCCAATAGTTATTATAATGCATGATATGTGGTACATAACCGGGGGGTGTCACAATAGCTTCACCTGTGAAAACTATACAACTACTTGCCATAGCTGTCCCATATTACCGGGAACAAAGGAGAATGATCTGTCCACAAAAGAATTCAAAAAGAAATTAAAATTATATTCCAAATACTCCAATCTATATTTTGTATCGCCCAGTCTTTGGTTATATAACTGTGCAGTGAATTCCCTTCTCACAAATAACAAACCCGTTTTTCATATTCCAAACTTAGTTGATAAAACGCTATTTAAGAAAATAGATAAACACGTAGCAAAAAAAATACTAAACATTCCAATTGATGAACCTACAATTGCTTTCGGTGCTGTCTCATTGCATAGCCCATACAAAGGGGGTTGGTATTTACAAAAAGCATTGCAATATTTGTATAAAGAAGAAATTCAGAATGCCAATATAATTTTCTTTGGAGGTGGAGATATTAGGGAATTGCAAAAATCTATTCCTTTCAAATCTACTTCAATGGGTTATGTTCATGATGAATACACCTTGATGCTTATTTATAATGCAGCTGATGTTTTTGTTGTTCCATCCATAGCAGATAATCTTCCTACTACTGTTTTAGAAAGCTTAAGATGCGGAACCCCGGTTGCAGGTTTTAATGTAGGCGGTATTCCCGATATGATTCAACATAAAGAAAATGGCTATTTAGCAAAATATAAGGATTACAAAGACCTTGCTCTGGGAATAAAATGGTGTATTGACTGCAAAAAGACTGCAGAATTGTCTTCAATATTTGATCCTGAAATTATACTCAAAAAACACATAAATCTACTTGATCAAATTCTTTGATTGTGACACATTTTGACAAAATATGCTGCCCCTGTAATGAATTTAAATAAGTTTAGCAATTTAAAAGCTGTACAAATTCATTATTCTGAAAAGGCTTCAGGAAGTGCTGCATGGAGATTACATTGTTGTTTCAACGAATACGGAATAAATTCTACTGCAATATTTCTTATAAAGGGAAACCATAATGAAGACAATGTAAAATACCTGGGAAGAAAGGCAAATCTAATTGCTCGAATCGATCAAAAGATTCAAGGATTTATAAATCGAAAAAACAAAAAGGAACTTGGATTATTTTCATTTCCCATCCTTGGCACCGACATTTCAAAAAGAAAGGAAATTATCGAGTCCGATTTTATTTATATCCATTGGACTTCAATGGGGTTTTTAAATTTAAAGAATATTGAGAATTTAATCAAACTTCAAAAGCCTGTCATCTTTATTCTCCATGATATGTGGCATATTACAGGTGGCTGCCATTATAGTTTCGACTGTAATAAATATATCACGGGATGCCAGAATTGCCCCATTTTACCCACTACTAAAGAACATGATTTATCATCGAAAGAGTTCAAGAAAAAACTAAAACTATATTCCAGGTATCATAATATTTATTTTGTTTCACCCAGCAAATGGCTATACAATTGTACCAAGGAGTCACTTTTAACGATTAAGAAACCAGCATTTTACATTCCGAATATTATCAATACAAACGTATTTAAACCATTCAACAAACAGATTGCAAAAAATATTTTAAACATTGCCCCAAACGAATTTGTTTTAGCATTTGGAGCGGTCCAGATCGGTAGCCCTTACAAAGGATGGAAATATTTACAAAACGCACTTGAAATTCTTAAAGAAGAAAACCTCGAACTTAGTTTAACAGTTTTAATCTTTGGAAGTGGTTTTAATAAAACTATCGAAAATCTAATTCCTTTTAAAACTAAATTTTTAGGACATTTAAATGATGAGTTTTCTATGGTAATTGCTTACAATGCTGCTGATGTATTTGTAATACCGTCTTTAGCAGATAATCAGCCAACAACTGTAATGGAAAGCCTTAGTTGTGGAACTCCTGTTGTGGGTTTCAATACGGGCGGTATTCCAGACATGATAAAACATAAGGAAAATGGCTACCTGGCTCAGTATAAAGATTCTAACGGCATTGCTACCGGCATTAAGTTTTTTTGCGAAAATAAAATCAAAGCAGAAATATTGCCAGAATTTAAAAAGGAGACTGTTATGCTCCAACACTTTAACTTAATAAACCAAATATTTGCAAAAGTTCAGGGTGCATGAATAGAGTTTTAATATTTGGTGGGCTTGGGAATCAAATGTTCCAGCATGCTTTAAATATTGCCTTAAACAAGAAAGGCAAAAAAACCAAGATTTTATTTTCTAACTTATTTTATGAGGAGCATCATTCTGGTTTTAATTTGGCTTATGCGTTTAATTTACCACTTGGATTTCCGCTAAATGTTTATAATTTTTTATTGTTGAATGCTGATTTCTTATATAAACCAAGACTTCCAAAATCGATACTTAGAAGATTGATCAATTCTTACCTAAAGAAAAAGTATACTAGCTACAAGGAATTGAAAGAATTTGTTTACGATGAAGAAGTCTTTAAGCAAGATTCCAAACTTTTTATAGGTATCTGGCAGGTTGAAGAATATTTTAAAGATATAGAGTCAGCAATTAAGGAACAGTTCACTTTCAGACGGCCTAAAGATTCTCTAAATATTGCTCTTGCAGAAAGAATTCAAAATACCGAGTCAATAAGCATACACATTCGAAGAGGTGATTATCTCCAAAGTGAATGGTTAGAATCTCACTTAGTAATAAAAGGTATTGACTATTATAATAAAGCTTTGGATTACATAAATCGAAACATACAGAATCCGACGTTTTACATTTTTTCGGATAATATAGGATGGGCACAAAATCATTTAAAGATTAAAAATGCAGTTTACATAAATCATAATTCAGGAAAAAATTCTTGTTTTGACATGTATTTAATGAGCTTATGTAAGCACAACATCATTGCCAACAGTACCTTTAGCTGGTGGGGAGCCTGGTTAAATAAAAATAAAAATAAAATAGTACTAATGCCCGAAAAATGGCTTAACACTAAGGATTGTGGGGGAATATTTCCAGACAATTGGATAAAAATAACAGTATAAATACACAGCATAATTAATTATTCCATCTAATTAAGGTCTAACAAAAAAGTGTTGCAAACTACATTTACGGAAACTGATAAAAAGCAGTTACTTAATCTGAATATATTTGGTTTAGGATTAGTAATTTATTATGTTGGATATCTTTTATCAATGTTGATAGAAGGCTCTTCCCTATATACTTTCGTCCAACTAGCAGGGTTGATCGTTATGCTCTTTAAAATTTCAGATCTCCTATTTTTCAAGTTTGAGAATGCCTACCTAAAAGTTGTTTTTATAATTTATTTTTTTTGGCTAATGTTAACAATTTTAAGGGCAGGCAGTAGTATAACAAATTATTATTTTATCAGAAGTTTTTTCCTGGATGCACAGTATGGCGGCATACCTTATTTTGTTCCGTTGATTTTACTGTTCCGGAAAAATATTCGTTTTTATAAAAAACTTTTTGATTTAATTTTTATTTTTGCTGTTTTATACATTCTATTTGATATCCGATTTCTGTCTCAACTCCTAAATGATGAGCGATCAAATACGCAAAGCCAGGGAGTTGTTGAGATGCTTTCGGAATTAAGTTTCCCCATTGGATTTACTCTATTCACTTTTTATTACCATTCTAGAAAAAAGCAACTACTCGCAGTACTCACCATTTTATTAGCGATACTTTTTGCAATAATAAGAGCAAGAAGGGGCCTTATTTTTATGTATAGTACTGTCTTTCTCTTTTCTTATCTTTTTTTCATTTTTAATTCAAAAAGAAAAATGTGGCCTATTTATTTAACTGGCTTGGTCACCATCTTAGCAATCTTTTATATTTCTACTGCTTATAAAATTGAAAAGAATCCAATCTTGGGCTATGCACTTGAACGAGGAACTGAAAACACTAGAGAAGCTGTAGAATTATATTTTTACGACGATATGAAGACCAATGATTGGATTATCGGAAGAGGTTATAATGGCGAATATTTCTGCCCGAGTGTTGATGAAAACCAGGTTACTAACTATAGACCCTACATTGAAACCGGTTATTTACAATCTATTCTAAAAGGTGGATTAGTAAGTGTGGTACTCTTTCTTTTAATAGCAATACCTGCCCTTTTCAAGGGTATCTTTTTATCTAAAAATATTTTATCAAAAGCTGCGGGCGTTTGGATATTGATGGCATTGATCAATTTATATCCTGCCGCTGTTACAAAATTCTCATTACAATATCTTCTTGTTTGGATATCTATTGGAATATGCTATTCTGAAAAAATCAGGAACATGCCGGAAAAGGAATTAAAAGAATTATTCAAAAATCAACTTAAAATTAATTAAACCCAAAACTTGAATACATTCCCCAAAGTATTAATTTTCGGCCAACCGTTCAATAGCAATACAGGTGGTGGAATTACCCTAACCAATCTTTTTCAAGGTTGGGACACAGAAAAGATTGCGGTACTTTCGGTAGGGCATCTTCTTTTCAATTACGATACTAAAATTTGTAACACCTACTATCAACTGGGAATCAAAGAGAGTAAATGGATGTTCCCTTTCAACAAAATTCAAAAAAAATTTGAGTCGGGAATTATTCAAAAAAAGAGCAAGGGGCCTAACGAAATTACTACAAACAAAAGGCCTTATTTTCGTCAAAAATTAGTAGATGGATTATTCTATCCTTTTTTAAATTATACCGGATTAATTCATAAAATTTCCAAATTACAAATTTCCACTCATCTACAGAAGTGGTTAATAGAATTCAATCCCGAAGTTTTATATGTTCAGGTGTCTGATCGGCAAGGGATTTTATTTGCTAAAAAGTTACATCAACTTCTTAAAATTCCAATGGTTATACATAATATGGATGATTGGCCATCTACCGTTAGTTCAGATGGTATTTTTAAAAACTATTGGCAGCAAAAAATAAATAAAGAGTTTAAACAAATTCTAAACAAGGCTTCATTACTTATGAGTATAAGTGATGACATGGCGGCGGAATATAAAAAAAGATACCATCAGGATTTTGTAACATTTCATAACCCTGTTAACCTTGATTTTTGGAAAAAGACTCAAAAAACGAATTATTCTTTGAGTGACAATCCTTCAGTGTTGTATGCAGGACGAATTGGTCTGGGCGTAGAGTCTTCCCTGATTCTTGTAGCAAAAGCGATTCAACAAATAAATAACGAATTAGGATTAACGATAAGATTTATTCTTCAAACCCAACAAAAATTTCCCTGGTTTCAAGAGTATTCATTTCTCGAACATGCCGCTTTCGTCAAGTATGAGGATTTGCCCACAAGGTTTGCTGAAGCAGATCTTCTAATTCTACCTTATGACTTTTCCAAAAAAGCTTTGAAATTTATTAAGTTTTCCATGCCTACCAAGGCCCCTGAGTTTATGATTAGCGGAACACCAATTTTAATTTTTGCTCCGGAAGAAACCGCAATTGTAAAATACGCACAGAAATTAAATTGGGCACAAATTGTAACTGAAAAAAATATTACAGTTTTGGCAAGTGAAATAAAATCCCTTTTTGAAAATAAAAACAAAAGAGAAGAGTTAGGGAGCAATGCGAAGAAAATTGCGGAAGAAAAATTCAACTCAATACACATTACCGAAAAATTTAGAGATGCTATTAATTCGTTGATTGTGAAATGAGCAGTGTGAAAAAATTAAAAATAAGGATTATCACTGCTGAGCCGTTTCCAATTGGCATGGCAAATACTAACAGGATAATGTCTTATGGAAAAGGATTGGCAGAACAAAACTGTGAGGTAATTATAAATTGTATAAAACCTACAGAAAGCTCATCAAAGATTTTTAATACTAAAACTAATGGCACCATTGATGGATTTCAATTTGAGTATACATCTGGCAATACTATAATTAGTAATAATTATTTAAAAAGACAACTTGACAATTTTAGAGGGGTTTTAAACTTATGCCTAAAAATTCTTTTTGAAAAGAAAAAAAGTAAAACTGATGTTCTGATTTATTACACCCTCTCTCCCATTGTAGCTATTTTTTTATATTTAATTACCCGCTTTAGAAAGGTAATTTTTTTAAAAGAGGAAAGCGAGTTCCCATTTGTATATTATGGAAATAAGGGAAAATTAAGCAGGTACTTAATAGATTTTCATTATAAATTATTTGATGGGTTATTATTAATGACTAATACACTTATAAAATATTTCTCAGAGGAGAAAAAGATAACTGTCCCCTATTTACATGTTCCAATGACGGTTGATTTTGAAAGATTTAATAGTGTCCAGCGTCTTCAAAACATGGCTAACAATTACATTGCGTATTGTGGTGTTTTAAATAATGAAAAAGATGGAGTGGACATTTTGATAAAAGCGTTCATCAGCCTGGCTTCAGAATTTCCAAATCTTGAGCTTTACTTAATTGGTGATCCTATATCTGAAAAGATTTTACAGGATTATAAATTTGAAATTGAAAAAAATAATTGTTCTCATCGGGTGCACTTTACAGGAAGAGTAGGATCGGCAGAAGTTGCTTCTTATATTTCAAATGCAGATGTTTTGGTGCTTCCTCGTCCTAAAAGTTTACAAGCAGAAGGGGGATTTCCAACTAAATTGGGTGAATATTTATCTACCGGCAAACCTGTAGTAGTTACTAATGTTGGAGAGATTTCATTTTATTTGAAACATGAGCTAAACGCCTACATCATCAATCCGGGAAGCATCGAATCTCTCTTCAATCAATTAAAATCAATTCTCCTAAATTATCCGCAAGCTCTTGAAACAGGCACAAAAGGCAAATCTGTTGCTCTTGCGAATTTCAATTATAAAATACAAGCATTGAATATTTTTAGTTTTATTCAACACTTAAGACAGAAGAATATAATTTCAAATTGAGTATCGTTTTTTAGAAGATGAAAGACCCTCGTTTAAATATTTTAATAATAGCCCACGAACTTTCTCCAGAACAAGGTTCTGAGTGTGCAGTTGGTTGGAATATGGTGGTCAATCTTTCCAGGTATCACGATATAACTGTTGTATATGCAAGCAGTAGTCAAGCAAACCAAAATAATGCATATTTAAACGCCGTAAATAAATACTTAAACACTCACGCTCCGCTACAAATAGATTTTATAAATGTTAGTCAACCTCGCACGACCATATTTATTGCAAAATTAAATCGGCTGTTTAATAAATTAGGGCCTACAGGTCTACCAATGCTCTATTACTTAGGTTACAAATATTGGCATAAATCCGCTTTCAGAATGGCACAGCAATTACATAAAATTAAACTGTTCGACGCAGTACATCAATTAACTCAAATATCCTTTCGGGAACCGGGCTACTCTTATAAACTTGGCATTCCCTTTTTCTGGGGACCAATGGGTGGTACCTCATCTCTGCCAAAAAAGATATACGAGTCATTACCCTTACATTTTAAATTTTTAGAAAACGTCCGCCGATTTTCGAAGTTTTATCATTTTTTATTGGTAAAAAGATTAAAAGAAGCCAATAAAAAAGCTTCAATAATTTATTCTTTTACGGAATTAGATGCCAAACGTTTTAGAAAAATTGCAACCGGAAAGGTAAAAATTATGTTAGATGTAGGGACACACGTCCATTCAGAAATTCCAAAAATGCATACTAAAGAAAATGGAGTTTTAAAAGCAATATGGTGTGGTCGTCTATCCACTTACAAAGCTCCTGAAATTTTATTGAAAGCAATTGCATTAAGTGAGGTAATAAAAAAAAATGTTCATTTTCAAATAATTGGTAATGGTCCCTTGGAAGAATCACTTCACAATATGGCAGTAAACTTGGGAATCGAGAATATTGAATGGATAAGACAGGTAAATCATGATGAAGTTTTTATGTTATTTAGCCAGGCCGATTTTTTTATTCATACAAGTTTGCGTGAAGCAACCTCAAGTGTAATTCCGGAAGCCCTTTCAATGGGTCTTCCCGTTATTTGCCACGATGCATACGGAATGAGCATTGCAGTAAATGAAAAATGTGGTATCAAAATTCCCTTTGTTTCACCAGAAGATAGTGTGGTAGGATTTCAAAAAGCTATTGAAAAGTTTACTTCCGACAACGAATTGCTTACCGAAATGAAAGTTGAAGCCAGGAAAAGAGCGTTAGAATTAACCTGGGAAAAAATGGCTTGCATAATAGCAGAAGATTATATTGAAATCATAAACAAAAATCAAGAATCCAATTTAAAAAATAAGGAATAAATGAAGGTTCTACAAATAAATAACCATCACTATATAAAAGGCGGGGCTGACAGGGTCTATTTTAATACGGGTCAGCTTTTAGAAAAGAATGGACATCAGGTAATAAACTTTAGTACCGTAAATACACTAAATAAAGAATCAATTTATAAAGATTATTTTGTAAATGTAAAGGATAACCGAAACGCAAATCTTTCAGAAAAAATTTCAAATGCATTTGAATACATTTTTAATAAAGATGCGTATCAAAAGCTAATTAAACTCATTGAAGAAACAAAACCAGACATAGCACATCTACATTTGTACTATGGTGGACTTTCTGGGTCTATTTTGAAGGCGTTACGCAAATTCAAAATTCCCATAGTACAAACAGTTCACGATTACAGATTACTGTGTCCCGCTAACGCGTTCTTAGATAAGAACAATCAAATCTGCGAAAAGTGCAAAAACAAATCGTACTATCAATGTGCCACAGGTAAATGTTTAGATGGAAACTTTTTATTTAGTGCTATATTAACAGTAGAAGCTTATACCAGAAAATATCGAATTCATCCTTTAGATTATGTTGACCATTTTATATTTGTGAGCAGGTTTTCCCAAAATAAACATATCGATTTTAACCCACGCTATCGCGACAAATCATCCCATTTATATAATTTCACTTCCACCCGCAACTTATCAGGTTCATTAGACAGAAGAAATCATTTTTTATATTTCGGAAGGTTATCACCAGAAAAAGGATTAACCACTCTTTTAGATGTAGCAACTAAAAATAAAATCCAACTAACAATTGCCGGTACAGGGCCTTTACAACAGGAGGTTCAAAGCATAGTCGAAAATAATAAAAACATTAAATTCTTAGGACATCAATCAGGCAATGAATTGACAAATTTAATTCAATCAGCTTCTTTTATAATCGTTCCTTCTGAATGGTATGAAAATAATCCGATGACTATAATTGAAGCATATTCTTTGGGTAAACCAGTTATTGGTGCCAACATTGGTGGCATTCCAGAAATCGTAATAGAAAATAAAACAGGTTTTCTTTTCCAATCCAGAAACAGTTTAGAATTAGGAATGATTATTGAAAAAGCAAATCAACTTACTGAGCTTGAATACACAGAAATGTGCGAGAATGCTAAAGAATTTGCACAACTTAATTTTTTCGAAGATGCCCATTATGAAAAACTGATGCAACTATATACAAAAACCATAAAAAATGTTTAGGAGTCTATTACTTTTTGTCATAAAAAAAACACTCCGAAAAGACTATACTCCTGACCCCAATTTAAAAAGTAGAGATATTTTTTTAATCCTCTATTATAAAACTTTTGATTTATTAAGAGGCTTCAGCATAAAATACTTTTTAGGGGGTTGCAATGGTTTGCTTTTTCTAGGAAAAAGATGTAGAATAAAACATAAATCAAACTTGCATCTCGGACGAAGTGTAAATATTGGGGACAATGTCGAGATTAATGCACTTGCAAAAGAAGGAGTCCATATAGGGAATAATGTTTCAATTTTACGAAATACAATTATAGAATGTACTGGGGTTATCAGAAACCTGGGAACAGGACTTCAGATAGGAAATAATGTAGGGATTGCCCAAAACTGTTTTATACAAGTAAGAGGAAGAGTCGTTATAGAAGATGATGTAATATTTGGCCCAGGTGTTTCAATTTTTTCTGAAAACCATAACTTCAGTGATACTGAAAAACCAATTCGTGATCAAGGCGAAACCAGGATTGGTGTTACCATTCGAAAAGGAGCTTGGTTGGGAAGTGGTGTAAGAATTCTCGACGGAGTAACCGTGGGAGAACATACTATTATAGCGGCAGGAAGCGTTGTTAACAAAAATGTTCCTGCATTCTGTATTGCGGGAGGTATTCCAGCCAAAATAATAAAAGAACTAAAGTAATAATTTCAAAATCATACTAAAAAAAATCAATTCAAAAAATGAGTAAAATTTACATCGCCGGATGTGGCGGTATGCTTGGAGAAGCTTTCTATAAGCAATTCAAAGATGAATACGAATTAAAATGTACTGATAAAGACGTAAATGAAAATTGGCTCTCTTTTCTTGATTTCAGGGATTTGAATGCTTACAGAGAAGATGTAGTTAAATTTAAACCAGATTATTTATTTCATATTGGGGCTTATACAGACCTGGAATATTGTGAAGTACATGTTGATGACACCTACAATACTAATACGCTTTCAGTAGAAAATGCATGTTACATCGCCAATGAATTAAATATTCCGCTTCTATACATAAGTACTGCGGGAATTTTTGATGGGAAAAAAGAACTTTATGATGATTGGGATTTGCCTAATCCCCTGGGGCATTATGCCCGATCCAAATATGCAGGAGAATTATTTGTTCAACAAAATGTAATAAAACACCTGATTTGCAGAGCAGGGTGGATGATGGGAGGTGGGCCAAAAAAAGATAAAAAATTTATTCAAAAAATAATGAATCAGATTAAATCTGGTAAAGAAGAACTTTTTATTGTTGATGATAAAGATGGCACACCAACTTACACACATGATTTTGCAAAAAATGTAAAAGAGTTAATCAAAAATGAATTATGGGGTTTATATAATATGGTTTGTGGCGGGCAAACAAGCAGATTTGAAGTAACTGAAGAGCTGTTAACCATTTTAAATTTAAAAGAAACAATTAAAATTAATGCTGTAAAATCTGACTATTTCAAAGAAACTTATTTTGCAGACAGGCCCGCCTGTGAGAGGCTTATTAATAAAAAATTAGAAATCCGGGATATAAATATCATGCAGGATTGGAGAATTGCTTTAAAAGAATACATCTCTGATTCCTACAGAGATTATTTAAATTAACATGGAAAAATTAAGAATTGCGGCTTTTGGATTTAGGAGCCTACCGCCTACAGAAGGAGGAGCGGGAGCCGATAAATTTGCATTGGAGTTACTTCCGCGCCTGGTAAAGAAAGGGCATTCAGTAGTTGCTTATAACAGAAAATATTCCCAGTCAAAAATTTTTACTGAATATAAAGGTGTCCAAATTAAAACCTTTGCAACCACTTCAGTAAAGGGTTTTGATACTTTGTTACATTCCTTAAAATGTACCATTGATATCATTCGAAATAATACAGCAGATATCATTCATATCCAGAATGGAGGAAATAGTATTTGGGCTTTGCCATTACGTATTTTTGGGAAAAAAGTTTTTATAAGTCAGGATGGGGTTGATTGGAAACGTGAAAAATGGCCTTGGTATGGAAGGCTATATTTGAAAATGTCAGCGTTCTTAACATCTACATTGCCCAACAGAGTGATCTTTGATAACATCATTGCCCAAAAATTATTTGAAGAAAAATTCAATAAGAAATTTGACTTTATTCCCTTTGGTAGCGAGGTGGGAGCAGTTACAGAATGTAATAAAATTTTAGATAAATATAACCTCCAAAAAAATGAATACTATTTATTTGTCGGAAGATTTATCCCAGACAAAGGCCTGCATTATCTTATACCTGCATTTATAAATGCAGCTTCCAATAAAAAGTTAGTTCTAGTTGGTGGATCTCCCAATCCTTCAAAATACGAAGAGGAACTACTATCTCTTGCAAATAATAATGTAATATTTACAGGATACATTTATGGTGATAATATAACAAGACTCATGCAAAATTGCTATTGCTATATTCAACCCTCGGATATCGAAGGTCTGTCTCCTGTTGTGTTATCTGTAATGGGTTTGAATGTCCCTTTAATTGTAAGCGATATTGAAGAAAATATATATGCTGTGAGAGATACCGCTATTAAATTTAAGAAGGGCGATATAAATTCACTTAAAGAGAAAATAGTTTTTGCTGAAAACAATTTCGATGAAATAAAAGACTTAGCAGTTCAGGCACGATCCCGGGCTCTTAAAGAATTTAATTGGGAAAAAGTTACTGACGAGCATATTTTATTATTTAAAAGTATTATCAATAAAAATTAATTCTAAAGATTTTGAACCGCCAATTTGAACGATATCTTCAAATGACTTTAATAGTTTTAGATCTTCTGATCCTAAACTTATTTTATCTTTTGTGCCAGTTTATCTTTTCGGGCAATATTAATTTCAGGTTGATTGATGCTTACATAATGTATTGGATCATTTCTAATGCTTTGTGGCTTATTTTATCATTTTTTCTGAGAACTTATTCTGAAAAAGTAATTATGAGTTTTCAGACATTCACTAAAAGAACCATCCAGGTGTATTTGTTTTGGATCATATTTATAATGTTCTATTTATATTTCACAAGGGAGGTTGTCATTTCAAGACTTTTTATTATATCCACCCTTTCAAGTTTTGGCCTTGGACTCGTTTTAAATCGCTTTATATATCTCGGAATTAACCGATACTTCAAAAACAGTGATTTTCTGGTTAAAAAAGTAATCATTCTTGGATACAATGACACCGCCAAAAAATTGGCAAAGTATTTTGAAGAAGAAGGGTTGAATACGCAACTTATAGGGTATGTAGAAAATGAAGAAAATGTAAAAGAACTGTCTAATTACCCTATCTTATCTGACGTCAACAATACACTACAGATAGCGAAGGATTTAAATGTCGAGGAAATATTTTCTACAATCACACCAGAACAAAATAAGAGCATTTACCAGTTGATGCATCAATCAGAAAAAGAATGTATTCGTTTCAAAATAGTACCTAATCTTTCTCTTTTTATTACACGTGACGTGCACATTGAATATTTTGGAGATCTTCCAATTTTATCATTGCGAAGCGAACCGCTGGATGACGTTGGAAACCGGATTAAGAAAAGAACGCTGGATATAGTAGTGAGTTTGTTTGCTATCATATTTATTCTTTCATGGCTTCTTCCCTTATTAGGTTTGTTCATTTGGATAGAATCTGGAAGCCCCATCTTCTTTAAACAATTACGAACTGGTAAGAACAAAAAACCATTCTTGTGTTGGAAATTAAGAAGTATGAGTTCTAATGCGGATGCAGATTTGGTTCAGGCCACAAAGGACGACATGCGTGTTACTAAGATTGGAAGGTTTCTTCGAAAAACAAGCCTTGACGAATTTCCCCAATTCATAAATGTTTTCAGAGGCGAAATGAGCCTTGTTGGCCCCCGGCCTCACATGGTGCAGCACACATCAGATTATTCCAAAATTGTGGATGAATATATGGTCCGACAATTTATAAAACCCGGTATAACAGGTTGGGCACAAGTGAATGGTTACAGAGGGGAAATTACGAATCCAGAACAAATACAAATGCGAGTAAATAAGGATGTCTGGTATCTGGAAAATTGGACTTTATGGTTGGATATTCAAATTCTCTTCCTCACGGTATATCACATTTTTACCGGAGATAAGAAGGCTTATTGATCCGATGCACAAAAAAAAGAGAATGTAACATTTTACTGCTAGTTTTCATACCTTCGGATTCCCCAAAAAATTTAGCCCCCCAAAACTATCCATTAATGCAACCGGAAAAAATAATAAATGATTTAACTCAAATATTTAAAACCATTTTTGAAGATGATTCAATTTCATTGAACGAAAATACAACGACTTCAGATATTGAATCCTGGGATTCACTTAATCATATTCACATGATTACTGCCGTTGAAAAGCATTTCAAAATTCGTTTTGATCTAAATGAATTATTAAACTTTAAAAACATAGGTGACTTGTGCAAAGGGATACTCGAGAAAATTAATTAGGAGCGCTGATTTTCAAAATGCTTCCGACTCGGTTTTTTCTCTAACAAAATGTTTCAACCACTACTACCAAAACAGATTTATTGATGGTATTTACTTCAGTAGTATATTTTCTATTTTTAATTTGCTCTCTCGTAGTATATTATTTACTTCCTGCCAGATTTAGAAATTATTTTCTAATTGCGGTAAGTATATTCTTTTACATGTATGTCAAGGCGGCATACATTTTTATCATTGCATTTATAATCATAGCCAACTATTTTTTAGGAAACCTAATTGAAAGTTCACACTCAAAAAAAATCAGGTTTCGCTATCTTTTTTTAAGTCTTATTATAAATTTGGGCGTTCTGGTCTTTTTTAAATACTGGAATTTTGCAGTGCAAAATCTTTTTGATCTTCTTGGAATTTTTCACATTTACAAACCCATTCCGGTATTCCTGGAAATTGCCCTACCCATTGGTTTATCTTATTACATTTTCCAAACCATTGGCTATATCACTGATATCTATCGAGGTTCGATAAAAGCGGAAAATAATTTTTTTCACTTTACTTTATTTACTCTTTTTTTTCCAAAACTACTAGTAGGCCCCATTGAAAGAGCAAATCGATTTCTTCCTCAACTTTCAAAACCTAAATATTTTGATACCGAAAATTTCATTGAAGGAAGTAAACGCATAGTCTGGGGGCTGTTTAAAAAGTTAGTAGTGGCTGATAGAATTGCTATTTATCAAAATGCAGTAATGGCAAGTACAAATGAACAGAGCGGATCAACATTAGTATTTGCCTCCATACTGTACACGTTTCAGGTTTATGCAGATTTTTCCGGATATACCGACATAGCTTTAGGAACAGCAAGATTATTTGGGTTTGATTTAATGGAAAATTTTAAACAACCCCTTTTAGCAAAAAACGTTAGTGATTTTTGGCGTCGATGGCATATTTCACTTTCCAGTTGGGTTAATGATTATGTTTTTAACCCTATTGCATTAAAATATAGAAACTGGGGAATATGGTCTGTTTTTTATGCTTTACTAATTAGCTTCGTCATAATTGGTGTATGGCATGGTGCATCCTGGAATTATGTAGCATTCGGGCTTTTACAGGCAATTGCACTTATCTATGAAACAATAACAAAAAAACAAAGAAAAAAATTAGCAAAAAAAATACCTGTTTTTCTTTATAATTCAATTAGCATTATTCTTACCTTTTCATTTATTTGTTTCTCGCTAATAATTTTCCGTTCTGAAAAGTTTAGTGATGCGGAAAATATAATCAAAGGTATTTTTTCAAATCCAGGTACCCTTTTTTTTGATAATCCCTCGACCCTTCTATTTATGCTTTTAGGGTGTGTCGGTATGATGATCTATGATATTCAAAAGGAATTTAAATTACCACAACTTTCATTTTTCACAAGCAAAAATTGGGTTTTACAACAAGTTGCATACGCTGTTTTAATTATTTATATCTTATTAGCAGGTGTTTTTGACGGTGGACAATTTATTTATTTTTCATTCTAATGCAAGACCCTTTATTTTAAAATGAAGATTTTCAATAAACTAAAACGAAAAGGTTTATCTCAATTTACATTGAGATTTTTCGTATTTCTTGCTATTATATTTGTGCTGGATTTTTCCATTGGAAGGATATTAAAATCCTTTTATTTTACTCAGGATTCAGGGTTACTTTTCCGAACCACTTTTGCGATGGACAGCACAACAGCTCAAATGCTAATCTTTGGATCGTCAACTGCAAACCATCATTACGAGCCCCATTCGTTTGAGAATAGACTCAATGTATCTTTATATAATGCCGGTAGAGATGGCAATAATATCTTTTATCATTTTGCGGTTTTGCAAGGGATCTTAATTAGGTATTCGCCGAAAATAGCCATACTAGATTTTAATAAATTAGAATTCGCGAAAAATCCTGACAGCTATGATAGGATAACTTCTTTGCTTCCATATTATGAAACCAATCCCAAAATCCGGTCTATAATTGAATTAAAAAGCCCATACGAAAAATACAAATTGCTTTCAAAAATTTATCCATTTAACTCTATACTTTTTACAGTCGCTGTTGGAAATTTGGATGTCAATAAGGACAGAAAAAATAACAATGATATAGATGGGTACATCCCCATTTCTAAAGTGTGGAAGAACCCTCTCTCCTTAGACACGCCAGTTTTAAAATATGAGATAGACAGCAATAAGGTCAAATATTTTAGATCGTTTATAACGGAATGCATCAAATCTGATGTTAATTTATTTATAGTTGTTTCCCCTCGATTTATAAAATATACCACTGAAGATATTTCTATTGCGTTAGCTCATGAGATTTCAGACGAATTTAATATCCCATTCTATGATTTTTCGAATGATCCCTATTTTTTAAATCACCCTGAATTATTTGCCGATATTAGCCATTTAAATCAAAATGGAGCTAAAATTTATTCCAATAAAGTAATCGACAAAATTCTGGATTATCACCCCTGATTTTTATCTAAAATATTAAAGTGAAACCCAAAAATAATTTCTCAAAAGACCTCCTGTTCATCGATAACATTGACGAGAAAGTTTCTTCAATTACTCAAAAATTAAGGGAAGATATTCAGAAAGTAATTAAACGGAAAGGTGCCGTAATTGGAATAAGTGGAGGCATTGATTCGTCAGTAACTCTGGCACTTACAGTAAAGGCAATAGGTGCTGAAAATGTTTTGGGCATCATGCTTCCCGAAAAAGATTCCAGTGGTGAAAGCAAGGAACTTGCTTTATTGTTGGCCAATCAATTTGGCATTCAGACACTTGAAGAAAACATTACAAATTCACTCGAAGGATTTGGATGTTACCAGCGAAGAGATGAGGCGGTGGTTTCTATTTTTCCTGAAT
>JBDSHT010000366.1:0-5242 GCA_039918315.1 Ginsengibacter sp.
GGCGATAAATTGGATGGCAATTATACGATCAGCATCAACCCCGGAATAAAAAATGCTTTTGGAAAATCGCTTGACAAAGGATTTACAGCAAATGTATTTTTTGAAAACAGGATGCCTTCGGTGAAAATCCAGGGACGTGGAAATATTCTTCCAAACTCCGGCAAATTGGTTTTGCCATTTGAATCCGTAAACCTGAATGCTGTGGATATCAGCATTATTAAAATTTACGAAAACAACATCCCACAATTTTTACAAGGAAATGATTTGGGTGGTGAGGAAGATTTACGGCGCGTTGCAAAACCCGTAGTTCAAAAAACGCTTCGGCTTGATGATGATAAAACGTTAGACCTGCATCAAAGACAACGATTTTCATTAGACATTGATAAATACCTGAAAGCTGAACCTGGAGCCATTTACAGAGTTACTATCGGTTTCCGTCCGGAATATTCTCTTTTCAATTGCCAACAAATCGATACATCAAAAAGCAACAAAAGTGAAGACGAATATGAGGAGAACTATTACTCAGATTATTCATCAGCACAGGATGATGATGATGAATTCTGGAATCGATATAATAACTATTATCCGTACGGTTACAATTGGGAAAAACGTGATAACCCATGTTCAAAATCTTATTACAATAAAGATCGTTGGGCCACACGTAATATCATCTCTTCCAACATTGGCCTTACGGCAAAAAGAGGAGGTAATCATTCTTTAACTGTTGCTGTTACGAACCTGCTCACTACCGATCCTATGGGCGGGGTAGATTTAGTTGTGTTGGATTATCAACAACAAATTATTGCAACAGCAAAAAGTGACAATGACGGATTTGCAAATATTGAATGTAACAGTAAGCCATACCTGCTTATCGCAACAAACAACAAAGAGAAAGGATATCTGAAACTGGATGATGGCAGTAGCTTGCCTCTCAGCCGTTTTGACATAACGGGTGAAGAAATAAAAAATGGTATCAAAGGATTTATTTTTGGCGAACGCGGCGTTTGGCGCCCCGGTGATTCTTTGTATATCAATTGTATTATTGAAGACGAAACAGGAAATCTTCCGGCAAACCATCCAATAGAATTTGAATTTTATACTCCACGCGGGCAACTCTTTCAGAGATTAGTGCAAACGAATGCAAACGAAGGATATAATGTTTTTAAAACTGCAACACTACAATCTTCACCAACCGGCAACTGGCTGGCTAAGATAAAAGTAGGAGGTGCCACTTTTGAAAAAAGAATCAGGATAGAAACGGTGATGCCTAACCGATTAAAAATTGATTTAAATTTTGGCGACAATACTTTGTTCGGAAAGGGAATTTCTAACACCGGCACATTAAAAGCACAATGGCTTTTTGGAGCTACCGCAAAAAATTTAAAGGCCAAAATAGACGCTTCATTGTATGCTAAAAAATCTTCCTTCCCGAAATTTAAAGACTATACTTTTTACGATCCGACCAGCAATTATTCCACGCAAACCAAAACTATTTTTGACGGTACTCTGAATGAAAATGGAGAAGCTACCATTCGCCCGGATTTTGAAACCGATGAAAGTGCCCCTGGAATGCTTAGTGCTAATTTATTTGTAAAAGTGTTTGAACCCGGAGGTGCCTTTAGCGTCAACAGTCTTACCATTCCTTACTCTCCATATAATAGTTATGCAGGTATCAAAATACCAGAAGGAGAAAAACCATGGGGATTTTTAACGACCGGTAAAACACACACGGCTGACATTGTAAATGTTGACAGTAAAGGAATTGAGCTTGCCGGCAACAGAGAAGTAGAAGTTCAGTTTTATAAAATTCAATGGCGTTGGTGGTGGGATAATAGCAGTGACAACCTCAGTAATTTCACCCAGGATAAATTTAATAAACTGATAAAAACAGAAAGAGTTCCGCTTGTAAACGGAAAGGGGAAATGGAATTTTTCAATTGGTGAAAATGAATGGGGCAGATACCTTGTTTTAGTAAAAGACCTTACCAGTGGACACATCACTGGCGATGTAGTTTATCTTGATCAACCCGGTTGGCAGAGTCGCGACAACGTCGATGACCCAACCGCAGCGTCCATGCTTTCCTTTACGGCAGATAAAGAAAAATATAATGTAGGAGATGAAGTTACTCTCACCATACCAAGCAGCAAAGGTGGCAGAGGATTGATAAGCATTGAATCTGGAAGTAAAATTATAAAGACTTTTTGGGTTGAAACCCAGCAGGGACAAACATTGGTAAAGTTTAAAGCAGAAAAAGAAATGGCTCCAAATGTGTACGCAAATGTCAGCCTTTTACAACCTCATGCGCAAACAGTAAACGATCTTCCCATCAGGATGTACGGAGTAATTCCAGTTTTTGTTGAAGATAAAAACACGATCCTCACACCAGTGATTGAGATGGCCTCTACACTACGTCCTGAAAAACAATCAGCCATTACCATTAGTGAAAAATCGGGTAAGGCGATGAACTATTCTATCGCTATTGTCGATGAAGGACTATTAGATCTTACCCGTTTTAAAACTCCAAATCCACATGAATACTTTTATGCACGTGAAGCATTGGGAGTAAAAAGTTGGGATTTGTTTGACTATGTAATCGGAGCCTGGGGCTCAGGCCTGGAGCGTATATTAACGATTGGCGGTGACCAGGATGGCGGCGGACCTGTTCAACAAAAGAAAGCAAACCGATTTAAACCAGTGGTAAAATACATGGGACCTTTTCAATTAAATAAAGGAGGTAAAGCCACACACCAATTTGTACTACCGGATTACATTGGTTCAGTTCGTGTAATGGTAATTGCGGCTAAGGATGGTAGTTATGGATCCGCAGAAAAAGCAGTAGCGGTTAAAAAACCATTGATGCTTTTAGCCACAGCACCACGGGTTCTGGCTCCAACTGAAACTATTAAAATTCCGGTCACTGTTTTTGCAATGGAAAATAATATCCGGAATGTAAATGTAAAATTGCAAACCAATTCTTTCCTACAGGTAGTGGGTTCGACTTCGCAACAGGTTGATTTTACTGAGCCTGGTGAAAAAATGATTTATTTTGAAGTGAAAGTAAATTCCGAAGTCGGAATAGGTAAAATTAATTTGACAGCAACCAGCGGCGCAGAGAAGGCTGGATATGATGTAGAGTTGGATGTAAGAAATCCAAACCCCGCGATAACAAGTGTGACCGGACAGATTTTAAATGGTGGGCAACAATGGGCAATCTCTACTTCCCCAATAGGTAGTCCTTCAACAGCGAAGACGACGCTCGAGATATCCAGCATTCCGCCAATCAATCTTCAGAAAAGACTCGACTTCCTGATTGACTATCCGCATGGATGTATTGAGCAAATAACTTCCGGTGTTTTTCCGCAATTAGTTTTGAATCAACTTACTGATCTTTCTGACTATCAAAAAGCGCAGATCGATAGAAATGTAAAAGCGGGAATTGCAACCATTCAGAATTTCCAGGCAAAAGATGGTGGCTTTAGTTACTGGCAGGGCAACAACGAAAGTGATGAATGGGGAACTAATTATGCAGGACAGTTTTTGCTGGAAGCGCAGACAAGAGGCTATACAGTGAGTAGCCAATTGCTTCAACAATGGAAAGTATATCAACGTTCCAAAGCCAATGCCTGGGCACCCTCAACAACTAATTTTTACGGAAGCGATCTTACGCAGTCTTATAGGTTATATGTATTAGCACTGGCAAAAGCTCCTGAGCTCGGAGCAATGAACCGGTTAAAAGAATTTAAATATATTTCGCCACAGGCAAAATGGAGATTAGCGGCAGCCTACAAATTGGCTGGACAGAATAATGCAGCGTTGCAACTTATTTCAGGCTTGCCAACATCGTTTACTACTAATCAATCTGGCGGCTATACTTATGGTTCTGACATGCGTGATCAAGCCATGGTTTTGGAAACACTAACGTTATTGGATAAACGTAGTTTAGCAAGTGAGTTAGTGACTTCCCTATCGGCGGATCTTTCTGCCGAAAATTGGTACAGCACACAGACGACTGCATACACCTTGATTGCGATTTCAAAATTCTGTGGCACAAATCAATCGTCAAATAAAATCACTGTAAGCGGCAACATAAACGGCAAAGCGATAAATATTAATTCTACTTCTTACCTTACTCAATTACCAATCGATGTAAGTAAGGGAAAATCCAATCTCTCATTAAAAAATAGCGGTAGTAATGTTTTGTATGTAAGGGTAATTTCTGAAGGTCAACCGCTTGCTGGAGACAGTCTTCAAGTAAATAACAATCCATCAATATTAAAGATGCAGGTTAGTTATCTAAGCAGGAATTTGAAAGTACTTGACGTAAATAAACTTTCACAAGGAACTGATTTTATTGCAAAGGTTACATTAACTAATCCGCGCAACCGAAGCGATTACGAACGCATGGCATTGACGCAAATATTTCCGGGCGGATGGGAAATACTAAACACGCGGATGCAGGACGGAGAAGGAAGTTTTCAATCGTCGCCATCGGAATACCAGGATATTCGCGACGACAAAGTATATACTTATTTTAGCCTGCGCAAAAATGAAACGCGTACATATTATATTCAGTTGAACGCAGCATACCTGGGAAGATATTTTTTACCGGGAACTTACGCCGGAGCGATGTATGATAACGCGATCAATTCAGGTGTCAGTGGAAAATGGGTTGATGTAGTGAAGGAATGATTTTGAGGATTAAGTATTCCATGAATAATCAACTAAGAATGTGCATTACAAAAGAATAAATAATAGCCAATAGGATAAAGAGACCTTAGTAGAAACCGAATTTCCAAAAACTCAACCTTGTTACCTTATTCCAATCCACCAAAATGAAAATAGAATATCATCACTCTGGGAGTGTTTGAGACTTCCAGGATAAATAACATAATGAGGTAAGTCCAGTATGGATTGGATTGTTTTGCTACTAAGGCTTTAAGAATTTCAACACAAAAATATCAGTTAGAATTTTTCTTCCAACTCACGTTTTTAAAAAAGTATTCCAAAAAATTATTATTGCGCCAGCGATATTCTAACCTGCACTCCTGCCCTTGTATCCACCGTAGGTGCAGAAGAAGAGATGTAAGGATTTACTCTCCGCTGATCGAAATACAGTTTCACATTTACGCGGTTATTGATATAGTAATCTATAGTTGGGTTTATGCTAATCTCTTTACTTCCGTTTGTGGCAAAAGAACTGTTTTGATCAAGCCGGCTATTGGATGTAACGTTATCCCTTATA
>JBDSHT010000367.1:0-4164 GCA_039918315.1 Ginsengibacter sp.
AATTTGTAACGGGTAGCACAAGAATGAAAAGTGGTACTGCTCAGAAAATGGTGCTTAATATGATCTCTACCACAGCAATGATTCAATTGGGTAGGGTGGAAGATAATAAGATGGTAAATATGCAACTAACCAATTCCAAGATTATTGAAAGAGGCACACACATGCTTATGGATAAAACAGGAATCAATGAAGCCAATGCCCGCCAGCTTTTATTAAAATATAAAAGTGTAAAAAAGGCCATGGAGAATTATAAATAATATTTTCATCCCGCCGGAACGACATTAAAAAAAAGTCAAATTTTTTGACAAACTTTTTATCTTTTTTCAAATTTATTTCGCCTCCTAAAAATTTAATTTATTAAAAAAACTGGCTTTCGTTTTATAAAAAACGAAGTATATAAATCATTTCTGAATTCTATAATTGATTCTGCAGTTGGCGCATTAACCCGCCAGAGGATAAATCAGAACAACCTCATGACGTGTCAAAATAAATTGTGATGAAGTGCCATAAATTACCTTTTTTTCAAGAGTTTTTTTTAGGGAAATATTAAAACTAATTTTCGTCACTTCGAAAGTAAAACTTGAATCATTGCCTTAAATTTGTAGCACTAGATTATACTATGCAGGACATCGAACCATTTGAAAACTGGCAATATTTATATGCATCAGAAGAAGATGAACTTTCTCCATTCTATGGCAGGGAATACAGTCATTTTGAATTTACAAATACCATCTACAATTATTATATCCATCCTTTGTGGGATGATTTTGGAAGCCGCACTATTTACATGAAAATACTTATGGTTGATTATGATTCGGGATACATGATCATCGAATTTATTGGCGAATGGAACGATGCTATCGAGAATGATATTATGACATTGAAACGTGAGGTCATCGATAATTTTTTAAAAAACGGAATTAGAAAATTTATTCTGATTACAGAAAACGTTTTAAACTTTCATAGCAGTGACGACAGCTATTATGAAGAGTGGTTCGAAGATGTAAATGATGTGAATGGCTGGATTGTGATTTTGAATATGCCCGAAGCCACCCAGCACGACTTCATAAAAGCGCGCCTGAATAATTATACCGAACTAATAAATTATTCGCAATGGCGAACGATGAAACCTGATTTATTGTTTAATCAGATCGATAATATTTTATTGAGGAGGCTTGATTAAAGAATACTTTCAGTTTCTATTCGGACTTTTTTGTCTTTTTTTATTCATTAGAATTTTAAAGAATGTAGTTTGTTAATATTTAAACTTCCTTTAGTATTTTTGCATCTCTGAAAATACTCAACTATCTAAATTTATGACCTGGAAACAATTATTCACTTCTTCAATTGGGAAAAAATTTCTAATGGGTTTTACAGGATTTTTCCTGATCTTTTATCTCATCATTCATGCTGCCATTAATTCCCTTATTTTTTATAATGACGATGGCGCTACTTTCAATGCGGCAGCACATTTTATGTTAGAAAATTATATCGTTCGATTTTTAGAAATCGGATTATTTGCTGCTTTTATTTTGCACTCTGTCCAGGGGTTGCTTTTATGGCAACAAAACAGGGCAGCAAGAAAAGTCAAATACCAGGTTCAAAAATATCCCCGGGAAATTAAATGGTTTAGCCGCTACATGGGTTGGTTGGGCACTTTTATTTTGTTATTCCTGGTAATGCATCTTTGGCATTTTTGGTCTGCAACCAAAAATGAATTGTACTTCGGCGGAGCTGAGATTGATCTCTACCAGTCAATGAAAATGATATTCACAAACCCTGTTTGGTTTGGTTTATATATGATAGGCCTTGCCTCACTTTTATTTCATTTACTACATGGCTTCCAAAGTGCGTTGCAGACTTTTGGAATTAATAACCGGCGATGGATTGGCATCTTGAAAGGATTTGGAATTTTCTATTCTGTGGCAATATGCCTTTTGTTTGCATCCATGCCCACAGCATTTATGTTGGGTTGGCTCAAATAATTTAAAAACGAAAAAATTTTTCAGCATCAAAATATTCAATACTAACGTATGGCATTAGACGCAAAAATTCCGGAAGGCGAAATGGACCAAAAATGGCCCTATTATAAAAATCATGCAAAACTGGTAAGCCCTGCAAATAAGAGGAATCTTGAAATAATTGTGATCGGTACCGGTCTTGCAGGAGCATCTGCTGCAGCTACTCTTGGCGAATTAGGATACAAGGTAAAATCCTTTTGTTTTCAGGATAGCGCAAGACGCGCTCACTCTATTGCTGCGCAGGGAGGTATCAATGCCGCAAAAAATTATCAGAACGATGGTGACTCAGTATTCCGTCTTTTTTATGAAACAGAAAAGGGAGGAGACTTTAGATCACGCGAAGCGAATACATACCGGCTTGCACAGGTGAGCGGAAATATAATTGATCAATGTGTGGCACAGGGAGTTCCCTTTGCAAGAGAATATGGTGGCTTATTGGCTAACAGATCTTTTGGTGGAACGCAGGTACAGCGTACGTTTTATGCTGCAGGTCAAACGGGGCAGCAACTTTTACTAGGTGCATATAGTGCTTTAGAACGCCAGGTTTCGTTAGGAACTGTTACGATGTATTCTCGCCACGAGATGTTGGACGTGGTAACGATAGATGGAAAAGCAAGAGGCATCATTGCCCGTAATTTGGTAACGGGAGAATTGGAAAGACACTTCGGCCACGCTGTTTTAATTTGTTCAGGCGGTTACGGAAATGTTTTCTACCTGAGCACAAATGCAATGGGAAGTAATGTAACTGCTGCATGGAAATCACACAAGAAAGGAGCCTATTTTGCGAATCCTTGTTACACACAAATTCACCCAACTTGTATTCCGGTTACCGGAGATCATCAGAGCAAACTTACCCTGATGAGTGAGAGTTTACGGAACGATGGAAGGATATGGGTTCCCAAGAAGAAAGATGATAACAGAAAGGCAAATGAAATACCTCATGAGGAGCGTGATTACTATTTGGAACGAAGGTATCCCGCCTTCGGAAACTTAGGCCCACGTGATGTTACATCAAGAGCGGCTAAAGAAAGATGTGATGCGGGATATGGAGTAGGCACCACAAAAATGGCGGTCTATCTCGACTTTGAAAGTGCCATCCAACGTTATGGGAAAACGGCTGCACACACCAAAGGAATCGCAAGCGATGATGAAACAATTTTACAATTAGGCAGAGAAGTAATCAAAGAAAAATATGGTAATCTTTTTGAGATGTATGAAAAGATAACCGGAGAAAATCCTTACGAAGTTCCGATGCGTATTTACCCTGCAGTGCATTACACAATGGGCGGGCTTTGGGTGGACTATGAATTAATGACAACGGTTCCTGGATTGTATAGTTTAGGTGAAGCAAACTTTAGTGATCATGGAGCCAATAGGCTGGGTGCTTCTGCTTTAATGCAAGGATTGGCTGATGGATATTTTGTGATTCCTTACACCATCGGAAATTATTTGTCAGGCGAAATTCGTACTCCTGCAATTCCTACTTCGCATCCTGCATTTGAACAGGCAGAGAGTGAAGTTAGAGGAAGGATTGAAAAACTCATGAGTATAAAAGGAACTGAATCGGTTGAAAGTTTTCATAAGAGATTGGGTAAAATAATGTGGGAGAAATGTGGTATGGCGCGCAATGATAAAGGATTGAGGGAAGCTATTGTGGAAGTAAAAGCACTGCGCGAAGAGTTTTGGAAAAATGTGAGAGTGCCGGGTGAAATAGGTGAAATGAATCCTGAACTTGACAAAGCAGGAAGGGTCGCAGATTTTATGGAACTGGCAGAATTGCTTTGCATTGATGCATTGAATCGTCGTGAAAGTTGCGGTGGACATTTTCGTGAAGAGAGCCAAACTGAAGATGGAGAAGCGCAACGTATAGATGAAGAATTCAGTTATGTAGCAGCATGGGAATATACACCTGAAGAAGAGAAATTGCATAAGGAGCAATTGACTTTTGAATTAGCAATACCAAGTCAGCGGAGTTACAAATAAAAATGAAAAAGGAATCAAATAATTTGTTTCAACAAAAAATAATACAATCACATGGACCATTATAACATGAACCTTACCCTTAAAGTTTGGCGTCAAAAAAATGCAAATACAAAGGGACATTTTGAAACGTTTAAAGTAAAAGATATTTCATCTGAAATGT
>JBDSHT010000368.1:0-3547 GCA_039918315.1 Ginsengibacter sp.
CCTGGATATTTTTATGTACGAACTACGGATTCGCTCCCATTCTTAAACTATGGTCTCGGTGAAGACAGGCTGGGCGGGGCTAAAATGACTTTCCTCGATAGTAACATCGTACTTAAAGTTGTTGATAGCACAGCCGATAAATACAAAGTGCAACTATCACAACTCCATTCAGCCTACATTGAAAAAAAGCATGTAACTGCTGTAAATAACTATCGCGGAAATCAACATCTTACCGGTAGCTGGAAAGTTTTTGGAGATTCTTTGTATGATTATGCTACTATACAATTGGATGAAAAACTTCCCTACCGGAGTGTGATGGAAATAAATCCATCAAGGATAGTTGTTGATATTTTTGGTGTTGCCAGCAACACGAATTGGATCACACAATTATCAACTGTGAAGGAGATAAAAAATGCATGGTATGAACAACGCGAAGACGATGTAATGAGGGTGATTATCGAATTAAAACATAAACAACACTGGGGCTATTCCATTTTTTACAATGATAAGAACACACTAACGATCAGGGTTAAACGCCAGCCAAAAATTCCACAATTAAAATATCTAATCATTGCGATTGATGCTGGTCACGGCGGATTGAACATAGGAGCCGATGGTATCAAAACGGGTATTCTTGAAAAAGATTACACCTTACTAATTGCGAAAGAACTACAAAAAACTTTGATGGCGAAACAAGCAAAGGTTGTGATGACAAGAGTAAAAGATACTACCCTTAGTATGTATGAAAGAATCACTTTTTTAAAACAACAAAACCCCAATTTATTAATAAGTATCCATCTCAACTCTTCATCAAATGATACCATAAGTGGTGTTAGTACCTATTACAGGTATATTGGCTTTCGACCATTAACACAAGCTATTTTAAGTAAAATGATAACGTTGAATTTGAAAGAATTTGGAAACGTGGGCAGTTTCAACTTTTCACTTAGTGGACCTACAGATTATCCAAATTGCCTCGTTGAAGTTGCATTCTTAAGCAATGTTGTTGATGAAAAAAAGATTCGTGATCCAAAATTCAGGAAACAGGTAGCGGCTAAAATCACTGATGGTATAGAAAAGTTCCTAAAAGAATTATGAGTAAATTTGTTATGATGTCGGACGGAATTTGAATTCATCATAGCCCGGCTTTATTTAGAAAAGTTCTTCATTTGCTAATCCCTAAAACTTAATATCATCAACCCAACAAATACACCCCCAAAAGAAAAAGTAAAACTAAGTCACCTGGCTGAGACTCTTATTGGAAGCGAGATTGTACGACTAGGCGCTGAAATAAAAGAGAAAATAAAAGCAGGAGAAAAGATTTACAATTTTACAATCGGCGATTTTGATTCTTCGATCTTCCCAATTCCCGAAGGGCTGGAAGCCGAAATTATAAAAGCGTATCAAAACAAATTAACCACCTATCCCCCTGCGGATGGAATCTTAGCATTAAGAGAATCTGTTTCTCAATTTATAAAAGAACGCGAAGGACTGGAATTTAATACTAACGAAATTTTAATAGCTGCTGGAGGCAGACCGTTGATCTACGCAATTTATCGGGCCATCGTTGATAAAGATGATAAAGTAATTTATTCGGTTCCGAGCTGGAACAATAACCATTATGTACATTTTACTGAAGGCCGCCATCAATTGATAGAAACCACGCGGGAAACCAATTTCATGCCTACGGCAGAAAATATAAAACCTCACCTTGATGGTGCAGTATTGATTGCACTTTGCTCTCCACTAAACCCAACTGGTACCGTTTTTAAAAAGGAAGAACTCGAAAAAATCTGCGACATGGTGCTGGAAGAAAATGCAAGACGTGGTGCGGATGAAAAGAAATTATACGTGATGTATGATCAAATGTATTGGACGCTCACGTTTGGAGATACTGTACATTATAACCCGGTGAGCCTGCGTCCCGAAATGAAAAAGTACACCATATTTGTTGATGGAATCAGCAAATCATTCGCTGCTACAGGAGTGCGTGTCGGCTGGGCTTTAGGCCCGGAAAATGTATTGGCAAAAATGAAAGCGATCAACAGTCATGTAGGAGCCTGGAGTCCAATGGCGGAGCAAAATGCAACTGCCAAATATTTGAAAGACAATGAAGCTATTGACCAATATTTTCTCCACTATAAAAAAGAACTTGAAGAAAGACTGGAAAAAATATATGCGGGTTTTCAGCAATTAAAATCAGAAGGTTTTTCTGTAGATGCGTGCGCCCCACAGGCAGCCATATACCTCACCATTCAATTAAGCCTTGTGGGCAAAAAAAGGGAAGACGGAACAATCCTGTCTTCCCAAAGTGATGTAACCTCTCATATTTTAAACGAAGCCAAACTGGCTGTTGTACCATTCTATGCTTTCGGTGCTTCGCGGAATTCTGATTGGTACAGGCTTAGTATCGGCACTTGTAAGAAAGAGGAGATTCCTGAAATGTTGAACAAACTTAGATCAGCATTATCCGGATTAACCGATTAATTTATTCGCCACCAAATACTCTGCTACCTGAACAGCATTGGTAGCTGCACCCTTGCGAAGATTGTCACTGACGATCCAGCAATTTAATGTGTTAGGTTGCGATTCGTCTCTGCGTATTCTTCCAACAAAAGTTTCATCCTTTTCATGGGCAGATAACGGCATTGGATACACGAAATTATCCAGGTCGTCCTGAACTACGATACCCGGCGATCCCGCAAGGAGAGCCCTAACATCTTCAAGTTCAAAGTCATTTTCAAATTCAATGTTTACACTTTCGCTATGGCCGCCCATTACCGGTATGCGAACACAGGTAGCTGTTAATTTTATTGAATCGTCGCCGATTATTTTACAGGTTTCTTTCACCATTTTCATTTCCTCTTTTGTGTAACCGTTTTCCATGAACACATCAATATGAGGAATGGCATTTTTATCAATGCGATATTTATAAGCCATTTCCCCCTCTACATTATTTCTTTCATTCTCCATTTGTTGCACGGCCTTCACACCGGTTCCCGTTACACTCTGATAAGTGGAAACCACCACTCTTTTTATTTTATATTTTTGATGAAGTGGATTTAAAACCAGTACCATTTGTATGGTAGAACAATTTGGGTTAGCAATGATCTTATCTTCTTTAGTAAGCACATTCGCATTTACTTCCGGGACAATTAATTTTTTTGTTGGATCCATTCTCCATGCTGAAGAATTATCAATTACGGTAACTCCCGCTTCAGCAAATTGAGGTGCTAACGAAAGCGATGTACCTCCACCCGCAGAAAATAAAGCAATATCAGGCTTGGCTTGTATGGCGTCAGCAGCAGAAACAATCTTATATTTTTTTCCCTTAAAGGTTATTTCTTTTCCGATAGATTTTTCGGAAGCCACTGGAATCAATTCCGTTACAGGAAAATTTCTTTCCTCTAAAATTTGTAACATTTTCGTACCTACAAGGCCGGTTGCGCCTACAACTGCAATTTTCATTTCTTTTAAATTGTTTTTAAATTTTGATAATAAAAAGAAGGAATTATCTTTTTATCTTTAAGTACAAAGCTAATTGATA
>JBDSHT010000369.1:0-3348 GCA_039918315.1 Ginsengibacter sp.
CAGAAGCCTGGTAGAAAGTGCACCTTTCCCAATTGCGGTGTATGCCGGCAAAGAAATGGAAGTGGTATTGGCCAATCAATCCATGATAAAAGCGTGGGGTAAAGGAGATAACGTGGTGGGCAAAAAATACCACCATATTTTACCTGAATTGGAAAACCAGGAAATATTTCTCCAGGTTGAAAATGTTTTCAATACAGGGATTCCCTTTCATGCAAAAAATCAAAGAATCGACTTGGAGAGTGGTGGAAAATTACGCCCTTACTATTTCAATTATAGCTTTACACCACTTTATGATGAACACGGTGTGATTTATGGTGTCATGAATACCGCCGCAGAAGTTACTGAATTGAATGAGGCAAACCAGCACATCGAAAAGACACTTGCGGATATCAAGTTATTTAAATTTATGGCCGACAATGCAGGTGATCCTTTTATACTAATGCGTGATGACGGTAGTTTTGCTTATCTAAATAATATAGCGTTTGAAAAGTGGGGATACAGCCCTGAAGAAATTAACCAAATCAAAGTTTCTGACGTTGACCCGATATACAGCCCCGAAAAATTTTCAGAGCTTTTCGCACTCGTACAAAACGGATCGGTCCCTACTTTTGAAACTATTCATAAAAGTAAAAATGGTGCTACTTACCCGGTAGAAGTGAGCATCGGAGGAGTACACTTGAATGGAACAAATTTTGCGTTTGCCATTGCCAGAGATATTAGCCAAAGAAAAAAGAGCGAGCAGCAATTATTAAAAGTATTTAGGAAAATTGAAGAAAGTGAAAAACGATTTAGAAATTCAGTGGATCAGGCACCTATGGGTATCGCTACTTTTACTGGCAAGGATTTTATAGTGGAGCTAGCCAATGATAGTTACTTAGAGATTGTGGGTAAAAAAGCAAATGATTTTATAGCGCATCCTCTTTTCGAAGTTTTGCCGGAATTGAAGGAAACCGTTTTGCCGCAATTTAATGATGTAGTAGAAACTGGTGAACCTTTTTATGCTTCTGAATTTGTTGTTGATTTGAGGCGCAATGGAGAAATTGAAAAAGCATACTTCAACTTTGTATATAATCCTATAAAGGACGAAAACGGCGATATTACAGGAATTATGGTTGTTGCGACAGAAGTTACCAACATCGTAAAAGCTAAGGTGGCACTGCAAAAGAGCGAGAAACAATTCAGGGACATGGTGATGCTATCACCCATACCGATGGCAATTTTAAAAGGTGATAAATACATAATTGATTCGGCCAACCAGGTTATGTTTGACAACGTTTGGCGAAAATCTCCGGAAGATGTTCTTGGCAAATCTATATTAGAAGCGTTTCCGGAGTTAAACTCACAAAAGTATCCGGAGTTGTTGCAAGCCGTTTTTACAACAGCAAATTCGCATAGTGAAAAAGAAGCAGTTGCTTATGTTGAAGGAGACGATGGAATGAAAAAATTTTATCTTGATTTTGAATATGCGCCATTGTTTCAAGAGGATGAAAAAGTATGGGGGATAATGATCACGGTGAACGATGTTACGGATATGGTGGAAGCCAGAAAAAAAGTGGAAGAGGCTGAGCAAAGACTAAGGTTGGCCACAGAGTTTACAGGTGTATCTACATGGGATCTGGATTTGAGAACAGGACACATTATTCATTCGCCTCAGTTAGCTGTTTTATTGGGGCATTCCCCCACTAACGCCCTATCACACGCAGCATTGCGACAGCAAATCCATCCCGATGATGTTTCCGCTATTGTTGAAAAGGCTTTTGACAGGGCACTAGAAACGGGCATGTACGAGTATGAAGCAAGAGTAGTATTAAAAGATAAACCTATAATTTGGATACGAACCCAGGGCAGGGTTTTTTATGATGAGAAAATGCAACCCATTCAAATACTGGGTACAGTTCGGGACATAACCAAAGAACGATCCTATCAACAAGAGTTACTGGAAAGTGAATCGCGTTTTCGACTATTGGCAGATTCACTGCCACAACAAATATGGACAGCAGACACAAGAGGAAGAATATTTTATTACAACCAAACTGTTTATGATTTTTCGGGTTTAACCAAAGAGCAAATGGAGCAAAATGGTTGGATACAAATGGTACATCCTGATGAACAAGAGGAAAATATTTTAGTTTGGTCTGAATCAATTGCGTCTGGAAGTGACTTCCTTTTTGAGCATAGATTTAGAAGATATGACGGAGAATACCGTTGGCAATTGAGTCGCGCTATTCCTCAGCGGGATAAAGAAGGCAAGATTCAAATGTGGGTAGGTAGCAGCACAGACATCCAGGAAATAAAAGAACAGGAACAGCAGAAAGATTATTTTATTAGCATGGCAAGCCATGAATTGAAAACACCACTCACTTCTATAAAAGGCTACGTTCAATTACTGCAATCCTTACACGAAAAAGGAGAAGACTCTTTTTTGAAAAACACACTAAAAATAATTGACAGGCAAATCGTAACGCTCACCAAACTAATTTCAGAATTACTGGATGTTTCAAAAATAAAATCAGGTGGACTAGATTTTGAAAAAGGGGATTTTGAAATTTCAGAATTAATTGAAGAAGTAGTGACAGAGATAAAACACATCAATCCCCAATACGAAATTGACATTGAAGCTAAAGAAAAAATAAGAGTTCATGCGGATCGAAACCGAATAGGGCAGGTATTAATAAACTTTTTAAATAATGCAGTTAAATATGCTCCCCAGTCGGAAATAATTAATGTAAAATGTGTTCGTAAAAATGATCAGGTAGTCATTTCAGTTCAGGATTTTGGAATTGGAATTAATAAGCAAGACCAGGGAAAAATATTTGAAAGGTTTTACCGTGTAGAAGGGCGAAATGAGAAAACCTTCCCGGGCTTCGGCATAGGATTATTTATAGTATCAGAAATCATTAAACGTCACAATGGACATATTCATGTTGAAAGTGAGCCAGGCCGTGGCTCAGTCTTTACTTTTACCATACCAGCGATACTAAAACCTAAAACCAATGAATGAAAAGTTTCCAAAAATTATTGTGATTGAAGATAATGAGGATATTATTTCCATGATAAAGATGATGCTGGAGATGAAGCATTACGAAGTTTTTTTAAGAATGAATACAGATAATATTTTAGGTTTCATCAAAGAAATTCAACCCCATTTAATTATTATGGATATGCTACTTTCAGGAGGCGATGGCCGGGAAATTTGTAAATCATTAAAACAAAATCCTGAGCTTTCTCACATTCCTGTTTTAATGATATCGGCCCATCCGAATGCTAAAGAGCAATGTGCATTAGCAGGAGCTAATTTCTTTCTAAGTAAACCATTTGATATCCAGGAATTTTACCAAACTATTGAAG
>JBDSHT010000370.1:0-5025 GCA_039918315.1 Ginsengibacter sp.
CAATATTTAACCAATAAAAAACTATATCTTATTTACCTTTGCCGTCCTAAAAAACTATGTGAATGGCAGACCTCTCTAATTTTGACCCGAACTCTGTTGGCAATCCTAACAACAATATTTTCGGACTTCCCTTTACTGAAGAAAATGCCAAACTGGTTTTGCTGCCAGTGCCGTGGGAAGTTTCAGTTAGCTACAAAGCAGGAACAGCAAGGGCTGCGGAGCATATTTTTAAAGCAAGTTTCCAGGTCGATCTTATTGACGATGATATTAAAGATGGTTGGAGACGCGGTTTCTTCATGAGAGAGTTAGATAAAAACATTCTTTTAAAAAGCGACTATCTGCGAAAGGAAGCAGAATTATACATAAACTATATTACCGAAGGGGAAGCGCTGGCGGAAAGTAAGTTCATGTGCAAGGTTTTGAAAGAACTAAATGAAGGTGCAGTTTTCTTAAATCGGTGGGTGTACGAACAAACCAAGGAATTACTCGATGCGGGAAAATTAGTTGGCCTTGTGGGTGGAGATCACAGTACTCCATTGGGTTTTTATAAAGCCATTGCAGAGAAGCATGGCGATTTTGGCATTTTGCAAATTGATGCACATGCGGATCTACGCGAAGCCTATGAAGACTTGAAATATTCTCATGCTTCAATAATGTATAATGCCCTTGCAGAAATTCCGGAGGTAAAAAAATTGGTCCAGGTTGGTACTCGCGATTATTCCGTTAGCGAATTGGATTACATTACAAACAGCAATGGAAGGGTAGTTACCTATTTTGATAAAAGGATTAAGGAGCGCGGTTATGAAGGCGAAACCTGGAAAATAATTGTGGATGAAATTGTGAATGATCTGCCTCAAAAGGTTTACATCAGTTTTGATATTGATGGATTAGATCCAAAACTTTGTCCCAATACCGGCACACCGGTTCAGGGTGGTTTTGAAACCCAGGAAATTTATTATTTATTTAGAAAAGTTATAGAGAGTGGTCGTCACCTGATAGGATTCGATCTTAACGAAGTGGGCATTAGTGCTAATGAATGGGATGAAAACGTGGGCGCGAGAATTTTATTTAAGTTATGCAATTTGATGATTGCGTCAAACGAGGCACATGGAATTATTTAGAGTTATAATTAAAAATGAAAAAGGAAAATCGCACAGGTTAATTGCTTTGTTCATTCTGTTTCTTCATGTAACTATATTTTCCTACTTGATGTTTTTCGAAAAATTGAGGACAGGAGCCGGATCAGCGCTCGTCATAATAATAATTTATGTTTTAATACAATGGAATTACCAGCGGAAAGGGAAACAAAAACATTTGTTCAACGAGTTTCTTTTTTTTGTGTTTGCCTTTGGCTGGCTGGGGCTAGGCGTTTACAGTCTTGTTGCTATTAATATGGTGATGGGTCTTCTATATTTTTTAGCTTTACAAAAAATTGAGTTTCATTTTGATGATAGTGGTGTTACAAAAATAAATTTGCCTAAAAAGAAATACGAGTGGAGCGAGTTTTCTAATGTACTTTTAAAAGATAATTTCCTCACACTTGATTTCAAAAATAATAAAATTATCCAGGCAGAAATTGAGCCGCTTCAGGAGATAAATGAACAGGACTTTAATTCATCTTGCAGTCAAAAGATTCTCTTGTCAACCAACAATAATTAATCATGAACCATTCACCATTTCTTTTATACTCTGATGGCAAGGGAAATATTTTTGAAGATACTTCTTTGTATGTTTTGGGAAGAACTGGTTGGGATGCTGTGCCTGTTGATGAAGAGGAATGGATTGAACTTCCGACAGGAGGACAACTCTATGAATTGCCCAGCAGGCGTGGGATTGGCCTGGATGTTAATTCAGGTGAAATGCGGCTTTGTGAAAAAGGTTGGGCAGTCGCTGCCTTTATTCCACCCGCATTTACCGGAACTTTTTTGGCTGCTTATGAAACACTTCCGGGCGCTGAAACACTGCCGTTATTTTGTTACACCGCTGCGGGCTGGTACGATGAAAAATTTTATGTAACAGCGTTGCGAATTGAAAAAGATATAAGGCAGGAGTTAGAGGGATTTAATGAAACAAAAATTGAAAGTGGAGTAAGCGATTATTTAGCTGCGTATCCGCATAACCGTTTGGTAAAGCATTTGGCAAATACCTGTTGTCAGACTTATGAATGTCCGGCTGCGCGAAATTATTTTATGGGAAGATGGGAGTGCCCGGTTCCTTGTTCGCCCGCGTGCAATGCAAATTGTATTGGTTGTATTTCTTTTCAGCCGCAGGAAGAATCTATTGTTTCCACGCAGGACAGGCTTATGTTTAAACCTACCGCTGGGGAAATAGTGGAATACACAGTCCCTCATTTGGAATCGGCTCCTTTTCCGATTGTGAGTTTTGGACAAGGCTGCGAAGGTGAACCACTTTTAATGTGGCGTGTTATCAAAGAAGCGATTACTGAAATTAGAAAACATACTGACAAAGGAAGTTTGAATATTAATACCAATGGCAGTGACCCAGTTGCCGTGAAAGCTTTGTGTGAAGCAGGTTTGAACAGTATTCGCGTGAGCACCAATTCTGTTAGAGAATCAGTTTACACTCCTTATTATCGTCCTAACAATTATCATTTCAATGATATTGTGGAAAGCCTTAAAGTGGTGAATAGTTTTGGGGGCTGGACGAGCATTAACTATTTTGTTTTTCCTGGCATGACGGATAATATAGAGGAGTATGAAGCGTTACGAAAACTTATAAAAGAAACAGGTTTAAAAATGATTCAGTGGCGCAATTTCAATATTGATCCTGATTGGTATCTTTCTAAAATTGGTATCACTGAAACAGGGGAGTGCATGGGCATTCGCCAAATGATGGATCAGCTCAAAGAAGAATTTCCTAATCTAAAATTTGGATATTTTAATCCATCCATCGAAAGAATAAAAGGAGATTTTGAAATGGATTATGCGAAATAATTTGGTCTAAATTTTTGATATAAAAAATTCCCTTCTTTTTACAGAGAGGGGATTCTTGTTTTCTGCAATGAGTGATTCCCCACAATCCAGTGCCAGTTTTATTCTTTCTGCATTCACTGGTTTAGTTGCTAAAAGAAGTTGAATGTCTTTTGGATTTCTTTCTGCGCGTGCGCAAGTATTATTAATTCGTGTATGGATGCTGTTTAGGTTACTTTGTATAATGTCTTTAATGTCATTGTAAAGTTAAGGCACACGAAGAATTTAATGCGATGGGAATGCATTCGAAATTCACTCCAGAAAATTTAGGAAATAAAAAAAGCCAATGAACTGAATCGTTCATTGGCCTTCATTATAGAAATAATTTTTATCGTCCCTGGCTCCAACTGCGGGCTCTTCTGAATCCACTATGGGAAGCAGGTTTGCGTTGCATTGGATTGGCTGCTGCAACTGGTGCCTGCACGAATTTCATCGTGCTTGCATAAGGATGATTCTCCACAACAGGAATGGTTTGATCAATTAATTTATGAATATCACGCAGCAAAGCACGTTCTTCCATATCGCAGAAAGACAATGCAGAACCTGATGCGCCGGCACGGCCTGTACGGCCAATTCGGTGTACATAAGTTTCTGGAATATTCGGCAATTCAAAATTAATTACGTGGCTTAATGAATCTACGTCGATGCCGCGAGCTGCAATATCAGTCGCTACCAAAACACGAATTTTTCCCTCTTTGAAATTGCTCAAAGCTTTTTGTCTTGCATTCTGTGTTTTATTACCATGTATGGCATCAGCACTTATTCCAGCACGAAATAATTCTTTCGATATTTTATCGGCTCCATATTTTGTTCTGGTAAAAACCAATGCATTTTGGATTTCTCCATTTTTTAAAAGATGGATCAGGAGCTGGCGTTTGTCATTTTTTTCTACCAAATAAATCTGTTGATCTATTTTATCAACAGTAGATGAAACTGGTGTTACTTCAACTCTTATCGGGTTTGTAAGTATTGACGCAGAGAGCTTTGTAATTTCCGGTGGCATAGTGGCCGAGAAGAAAAGTGTTTGTCTCTTCTCAGGCAAACGTGCAATGATCTTTTTTACGTCATGAATAAATCCCATGTCCAACATGCGATCCGCTTCATCCAAAACAAACATTTTTATGTGCTCGATGTGAACAAATTTTTGTGCGATAAGATCTAATAATCTACCAGGGGTAGCAATCAAAATATCCACTCCACGGCGCAATTGATTCGTTTGATGAAATTGCGAAACGCCTCCAAAAATCACGGCATGTCTCATGCCTGTGTGTTTTCCGTAGGCCGCAAAACTTTCATCGATTTGAATTGCCAACTCGCGGGTTGGAGTTAATATCAATGCTTTGATATTGTGATTGTAGGCGTCTTCTTTTTGCGCCAGCATTAAATTTTGTAAGATAGGAATGGCGAATGCCGCTGTTTTACCGGTACCTGTTTGGGCACATCCGAGCAAATCCTTGCCTCGTAAAATATGGGGTATTGCTTGTTCCTGGATTGGAGTAGGGGCAGTATAGCCTTCCTCTTCGAGCGCCTTCAAGATGGGCGCAATTAAATGTAATTCTTTAAATAGCACGAATAAATTTTTTAAAATAAATGATAACTTCCCTGAAAACGATGTAAACGTGAAAGTTTGTTTTCAATATGCTCAAAACCTATGACTTGAAGAGCTTGTACCTGTGGGGAAGATGATCCAGTCTGCTAAGTAGGAGTATATAATTTTTACGAAAATACGTTTTTATCTTTTGTAAATCCTGAAATATTTTTTTCGGAGAAATAATTAACAAGAAATAAAACGCATAACGTTCTTGCATAAACGAATTGCCTGGTTAGTTATTGTTTTATATCGCCACTATTCAACCTTTGCGGGTTGTCAATGTAAATGTGTATGTTTTTATTTAGTATAAATGAGATAAAAATTCACTCTTTAACTTTTAAAAATGAGTATCGGCAAATCACTTTTTATTAACTTTGGCGGCAAATAACTAACAATGGAAATAATACAATTTGAAGATAAGAATCTTGCACATTTTGCTTATGC
>JBDSHT010000371.1:0-8078 GCA_039918315.1 Ginsengibacter sp.
CTTCATCAGCACTTTGCCATTCATGTCTAATAATAAGAGAGGCTGTCTCAAAATAAAAACTGAGGCAGCCTCTTTTTATGCATACAGAAAAAGAATCTCTATTTCTACCCCCATAAATTTTGTGGATATACTCCCCCATCAACCAGCCTTTGAATGCTTTGTTTTACTTCTGGAGCATCTTCTTTATAAGTAACACCAAACCATTTTTCATCGGTTGGAATCACTTTAATTTCCCCTTTATCGTCATGAATAAATTGATCGCCAATAATCGGAATAAAAAACTCAGATTTTGGATCTGCAGAATTTTCAGCTAAAAACTTTTTGAAAAGTGTTTGTATATATGGAAAAACATTTTGGTGAAAGCCCCAGAAATTCATGCTAACCGGAGTACTAACAGGTAGAGGTACTGTCTGTCCATCTTGAACATAGACAATTTGCCCATTTTCCGAAAATATTTTGGTGCGCTCTACAATACTCACCAGGTTATTGTCTTCATTCACCTGGCAAACACCTCTGCTAACCGTTCCATTTTCTGAAAGCGTTTTTACCAATTCGTATCCTATGATGCAATATTTTTTGGGACTCACTTCCTGGGTTAAAAATTTTGCAGCCTTTTCAAACGCATCACGTCCGTAAAAATCGTCGGCATTGATTACAGCAAACGGTTCATTAATTACATCTTTAGCACAAAGCACCGCATGCGCAGTGCCCCAGGGCTTTGTACGCTCGCCAGGCAATGCAAATCCTTCCAGATAAGAATCCATTTCCTGCATTACATATTCCCTTTCCACTTTTCCTTTCAACTTTTGTTCAAATATTTTTTTAAACTCCTCTGCGAATCCGGTCCTGATGATAAAAACAATTTTTCCAAAACCGCTATTGATTGCATCATAAATTGAATAGTCAATAATAGTTTCGCCTGAAGGGCCAAAAGAATCCATTTGTTTAATTCCTCCATAACGGCTTCCCATTCCTGCGGCCAATATTAAAAGCGTTGGTTTCATCTTTAAAAATTTATAATTGTATTTTGAAAAAGGTGTTTCCTAAATTGCTGCGAATTTAAGCAAGAAAGTTTTATGCCACAAAAATCGATGAACATGGTGATGGAAGAATTGGAGTTTAGTGAACCTACACTGGTGTCAATCAATTTGCCGGAGGCACAGTTGAAAAACCTTGATGTATCCATTTTACGCCTTGATGAAATTCATCCAATCATAAGTGGTAACAAAATTTTTAAATTAAATTATTTTCTAAAAGATGCATTACAATCACAACACAAAACCATATTAACCTTTGGTGGCGCATATTCCAACCATCTTGCTGCGACTGCTTTTGCCGGCAGAAAATTAGGTCTTACCACAATTGGCGTGGTGCGTGGAGAAGAATCTGGACATCTTTCACATACTCTTCAATTTTGCAAACACAATGAAATGAAATTGCATTTCATTACTCGTTCAGAATATAAAAACATTGATTCAGATATCTTTTTAAATAAAATACAACAAAAATGTGGTGAACATATTTTGATACCAGAAGGCGGCTATTCAAAAAAAGGAGCTGATGGCGCAGCCTTAATTTACCAATATTGCGCAGGTAAAAACTTTACGCATGTATGTTTGGCAGTAGGCACTGCGACTACATTCGCTGGTATGTCAAAAGCATCAGAACAAGGCACAGAGATTCTCGGACTCAGCGTCTTAAAAAACATGACCGATTTTGAAAAGAGGATGAACTTTCTTATTGGGGATAGTCACAAAAAATATTCAATTATAAATGATTATCATTTCGGTGGCTACGCAAAAAAAAATAACGAACTGATTTCTTTCATCAATCAATTTTATAACAATTATAAAATTCCTCTGGACTTTGTTTATACCGGCAAGATGATGTTTGGAATAGTTGACCTAATTAAAAAGGACTATTTTCCGCAAGGCTCAAAAATTCTTTGCATACATACGGGTGGACTGCAGGGAAATAAATCTTTACCCAACGGAACTTTAATCTTCTAAATAAATTTTACGGCTTATGAAAAATTGAATCTTTGGTTTCACCACAATGAAGCATGGAAGATTTATATACAGGGTGATTTTTTCCCAAATAGGGATTTACAATTTCAGATGTATTGCTGATCCAATTTGCTTCCTGGTCATCAAAAGCCATCGGACAATTTTGCCAATATAATTTCTCTCCTTCGTACCCGATTGTTTTCAAAAATGGATACATGTTTTCGGATACCATTCGAAAATCCTGGCGCATAGCTGTTAGTTCTGTTTCTTCCAAAATAGGGCTGGCATTGGCTTTAATATCGCTAACCTGCTGTTTGGCCACTTCCACCACTTGCGCATTTTCACCCGCAAGTTCTTGCAATTTCAGACTGTCCACTGCAGAAATAAAACCAGAAACATGAGATTTAATTCCGGCAGTATCTCCATCTACAAATGAATTTTTTAAAGCGAGATAGGAGTTAACCATTCCTGAAATACTGTTATTAAAAGACTCAGAATGTTTTTTCAAAACCACTGCCTGTAAATCAGGTTCGCCTGTTCCAGTCGGCTTATCAGTTTTGAAAAATAACCACCATGCTCCAAAAACTATTATTGCGAGAAAAACAATTGCCAAAACTCTTTTCATATTTCAAATTATTTTATGCACGAAGGTAAGAATAAAGTTCCTTGTTATCATACGTATCAGCCCAACGTACTCTTAGGGAAGCGTTAAAAGGAATGAATTTTGTAACAAAATTATCTACTCGTTATTTCTTTCAGATACTTGCCTAATTTAGTTACGTGAAATTAGAAAAATCAAAAGGTTATACAATAATCAACAAATGGCTTCTTGAAAAAAACTATGCTCCGTTTTCATTTCAGAAAGAAACCTGGCAGCATATTATTGATCACAAATCCGGGCTGGTAAATGCTCCCACAGGATGCGGAAAAACATTTTCAGTTTTCCTCGGCAGCCTTATTGATTTTATTAATAACAATCCTGATAATTATAAAACCCGAAAAAAAAACGGGTTACAATTACTTTGGATAACCCCTTTGCGTGCGCTCGGTAAAGACATTGCGAGGGCTATGGAAGAAGTAATCCATGAATTAGGAATGTGTTGGTATGTCGGAATTAGAAATGGAGACACAAGCATGAGTGAACGGCAGAAACAGAAACGACAAGCGCCTGAAATATTATTGATAACACCGGAAAGTCTTCATCTTTTACTTGCGCAAAAAAACTATCCTGATTTTTTTAGTACTTTAAAAATAATTGCTGTTGACGAATGGCATGAATTGATTGGAAGCAAGCGCGGAGTGCAGGTAGAACTGGCTTTATCGCGGATTGTGGGTCTTCGAAAAGTGCATTCACAAAACATGGAAATTCAAACTCACGAAAAAATAAAAACGAAGAATAAAAATAATTACATTTCCATTTGGGGAATCAGTGCCACCATTGGAAATTTAGCAGAAGCGAAAGAAGTTCTTCTTTCTCCTTTATCACTTTTATCGAACAAAGTAATCCATGAAACGGTTACTGCTCATGTCGATAAGCGTATAACAATTGAATCAATTTTCCCTGATGAAATAGAAAAATATCCATGGGCGGGACATTTAGGAATCAAGCTCGTTGATAAAGTGATCCCAATCATAATGGCCAGTCGTACCACATTGATTTTTATAAACACAAGAGGTATGAGTGAAATCTGGTACCAGGCATTATTAAATGCATGTCCCGAACTCTCAGGAGCCATTGCATTACATCATGGAAGTATAGAGCAGGAATTACGGTCATGGGTAGAAGAAAATTTACACACCGGAAAATTAAAAGCTGTGGTATGCACTGCCAGCCTGGATCTTGGTGTGGACTTCAGACCTGTTGAAACGGTGATACAAGTCGGCTCGCCAAAGGGAGTTGCCAGATTTTTACAACGTGCCGGACGAAGTGGACACGGGCCGGGAGAAGAAAGTAAAATTTATTTTTTACCAACTCACTCTCTGGAACTCGCTGAAGCAGCAGCATTAAAAGAAGCCACGAAACTGAATTTGATAGAAAGTCGCGAGCCGAGAATTTTGTGTTTCGATGTACTCATTCAATATTTAAGTACGCTTGCTATTTCGGAAGGATTTCTTCCTCAAATTATTTACGAAGAAATAAAATCAACATTTTGCTATCGCGAAATAACCGACGAGGAATGGCAAAACATTTTACACTTTGCTACTGACGGAGGTGTTGCATTGCAACAGTATGATGATTACAAAAAAATTGAAATCATCGATGGGCTTTATAAAATAAATAATCGCCGAATTGCCATGCGCCATAGAATGCACATCGGCACTATTGTTAGCGATCCGATGTTGAAAGTGAAATTTTTAAGTGGCGGATATATTGGAGTAATTGAAGAATGGTTTGTAGCTCGGCTTCAGCCGGGAGATGTTTTTACATTGGCTGGAAGAACGGTTGAATTTGTGATGCTAAAAGAAATGACAGCGATCGTAAAAAAATCAAATTCAAAGAAATCTATGATACCCAGTTGGCAAGGCGGTCGAATGCCACTCTCTGCAAATTTGGGTTTCATGTTGAGAAAAAAAATAGAAGAAGGCAAGTCTGATTTCACTCGCTGCAAAAGCCGCGCATCTGCTAATCCTGAACTGGCGGCTCTGCAACCACTGTTCGAATTACAGAGCTATCTATCGCATGTACCGACCCAAAATGAATTATTGATTGAGCACATTGAAACGAAAGAAGGCTATCATCTTTTCGTCTTTCCTTTTGAAGGTCGCCTGGTACACGAAGCGATGGCGGCTATTCTGGCTTATCGAATCAGTCGCATCGTTCCTATCACATTTTCCCTTGCCATGAATGATTATGGTTTTGAATTGTTAAGTGATCAGCCGATTCCGCTGGACGACACCAATGCTTATTCGCTTTTTTCAACAGATAATTTATTTGAGGATATTACCCGAAGTGTAAACAGTATTGAATTGGGCAAAAGAAAATTTCGGGACATTGCTGTCATTGGTGGTTTAATCTTTCAAGGCTTTCCTGGCGAGCAAAAAAAAGCCCGACACTTACAATCTTCCGCTTCGCTTTTATTCAAAGTATTTTCTGAATACGATCCCGGGAATCTGTTGTTGCGACAGGCTTATAATGAAGTAATGGAGCAACAAATGGAGGAAGAAAGATTGCGTAGTATGCTTAACAGAATTCAGAATAGTAAGATCATAATCACGTTTCCTCAAAAGTTGACACCATTTTGTTTTCCAATAAAGGTCGATAGTATGCGGGAAGATCTGTCATCAGAAAAGCTGGAAGACAGGGTAAGAAAAATGCAATTGCAATTGGACAAATAATTAAAAATTTTGTTGCTAACCGTTAAATAAAGTTCTTTCACCCTGACTTTTGAAAGCAAACTTTTATCTTGCACACCAAAATTAAATTACCATTTCACCCACCCAATTTTTATTTCAGAACCAAACTTTGTGGCTATCCCCTGCCAGGTGCATCTTTTGGGAAGAAGAAAAAATATTGATTCTTTCAGACCTGCATTTTGGCAAGTCAGGGCATTTCCGAAAATCCGGAATCGGGATTCCTCAAAATATTTATAAAGAAGATCTACAGAAATTATTTTCTCAAATTCAATTTTTTAAACCATCATCAATTGTCATTGCCGGAGATCTTTTTCACAGTCACGCAAACAAGGAAATTGATTTCTTTTTGAAATGGAGAAATGATTTTCCTAACATTGAATTCATACTCGTCAAAGGCAATCATGATATTTTAAAAAAGTCTTTTTATAAAGATGCAGGAATTGTTGTGCACGAAAAAAAACTAGCCATCAGGAACTTTTGTTTTACGCATGATATCGCAGACTCTTGCGATGAGGATAAAGAATCATTATATACCTTTTCGGGACACATACATCCGGGAGTAAAAGTTAATGGAGCGGCAAAGCAATCGATCTATCTGCCTTGTTTTTATTTTGGAAAAGAATATGCGGTGCTACCGGCTTTCAGCGCTTTTACAGGTCTCGCAAAAATAAAACCAAAACAATCAGATCACCTTTTTGTATTGGTTGAAAATAAGGTAATACAGATTCAATAAACTACTTATTTTGGATCAATGAAAAAGTTAGAATACAGTTTTATTCACTGTGTGAGTTTCGAAAAATTTCTATAAAATCAAAAACATCTCCTGAAGGAATTATCGGCAAACCACTAACATCGCCATTATACCAATAAACCCATGCTTCGCTTTCTGAGCCATCATTTAAAAATACTTTTGTAAGCTCTCTTCGGTATAATGGAATTTCGTTTTCTTCTACCACCAAACCTTCATATCCATCCAACTGTCCCATGACGTAAGAAATGTTTTGTTCATTTTTTATCTCATACAATTCTCCTTTGATAAAAGTATTGGTAGCACCGTTTGTTGCAACCGGAACATGATTTAAAATCGATAGGGTGCCTTCAACTTTTGCGTCGGAAATAAAAGAAAAAAACTCAGCGATATAATCATAGTCGGCTTGTTGAAAACCTTTACGCAGCGAACTATAGACAAATAATCGATTGGAGGTTGAATGACTCATAAAATAAAATTTAATTTAAAATCCTGCTCAAGAAATTAGAGGAACTTCATAATCTCTATTGAAGCAAATTTCGTAATTAAATATGATCAGCAAGATGAAACATTTCTTTACTTAAACTGTTTGAGATCATTGGTAACGATGCAAAAATGTTGTACATCAAACAACTACCATCTCCATTCGCCTGCAATTTGCAAGGCTTCCTTCAGATTATTTTTGATTAAAAAATCTCTTGTTTCAGTATCGGTCATTCGTACCGCAGGAATTTTATTTACATCTGCAAGCGCATAAATAAGCATTGAATTAAAGCGAACAGTGTTCTTCATTCCCTGCTCATCTACAAGATCAAAATTATCGCAATCTGCATGATAGCAACGGCCAGAATTATTCGGAAGTGAGCCACCAGCATCTGATCCAATAGGGATTCCCAGCAACATAAATGGCTGGTGATCGCTATGCAGTCCTGCGCCTCCATTGTATATATTTTTAAAACTGGTGTCGATGTCCGCAGCGATTGCACCTACAGATTGAAACAGATCTTTTGATGTTGCGCTCGTAGAACCATAGCCTTTCGGATCATTACTCATATCATAATTGAGCATGTATTTTACATCATTTATGGAGCCATCTTTCACAGCTTCTTTTACATAATTGGTGGAACCTAAAAGTCCTTCCTCTTCTCCCATAAACATCATAAACTCGATGGTGCGTTTTGGATGAAGATTGAGTTTTGCAAATGTGCGCGCCATATCCAATACAGAAAATGAACCTATACCATTGTCAATTGCGCCTGTCGCCAGATCCCAGCTATCCAAATGTCCGCCAACAACAATTTTTTCTTTGGGATATTTTGATCCTTTTAATGTCGCGATCACGTTTCTTGCTTTTATCATCCCGGAAAAATTAGTCATGGAAATAGATGCTTTCAAAGCCTCTGTTTTCAATTCATCTTTCAATTTCATCCCATCTTCCAGGCCAATACATACCGCTGGAATTGGAATTAATTTTCCGGTAACTGAAGCTGTTCCTGTTAATAAGACCCCACCTTGTACCGTATTAAAAATGATGATTCCTACTGCACCATTTTTGGTAGCAATAGCCGTTTTTTCTGAACGATGTAAATTTGAGAGCCCACTTTTTGAACCAGGCAAAATGCCTAAATAAACCAACGCGATTTTATCTTTTACCTTACCCGGGTTATTTTGATAGTCTTCATCCAAGCCATTTCCCATATCCACCAAATCAGCTTCTACATTGGCTTTCACAGGAGAGTGCGCAAGAGTCACCGACTTTATTTTTTTCATCAATGATGAATTTCCCACCTTTGTTTCCACTTCGCCCCTACTCCAACTCTCCACTTCGAAAGGTTGATATTTCACCTGGTAGCCATAAGATTTTAAAAGATTAAAAGCATATTCTTCCGCCTTCTTTCCATTAGGAGAACCTGTGAGTCTATGTCCAATTTTTTCAATAGCATCTCCAAGAGTTTGGTATGCTTTGGAAT
>JBDSHT010000372.1:0-27564 GCA_039918315.1 Ginsengibacter sp.
AAGCCCACAATTGCGCCTACGGCATACATTAAGTTTGTGCCGGTGGCAAAGTAACTTCGCACTTGAGTATTAGCCGCATTAATACCTGCATTCCCATCTTGTGCAAATGCACAATAAGTAATTAGTATAAAAATAATTGTCGCTGCCAAAGCCATCAATTGCTTTGTGTTTGGGTTTCTTTCTCTCACATTTTTCATAACAAACTTTATTTTTAAATGATAAAATAATTAAAAGAATGCTCCATTGTTCCATTCAATCGCACTTGGTTCTCCTGCACTTAGAACAATGAAGCATTAGTTTTTTCAAATCAATTCCACAACCTTACCAAGTCATTTTGTTGAAATAAATTTGGGTATTTTAAATTGATTTTATTTGCGACCGATAGCGTCAACTCATTCCTGCAATCAGCATTCTTTATGGCCGGATATTTTGAACAGATTGATTGCAGGGAATTCGCAATTTGTTCCTTTGTTATTTCAACTTCGTCCGCTTGCTGTAAAAAAGCAGCTACTTCATCAGTGAATGATTGTACCAATGGCGAAATATCAATTTCTCCTGATTGCTTAGGTTGGTAGTCCTCATGGTTTTCTGTTGAAACATATTTTCTTAAGTCGGATAATGATACGGTATCAACAGTAGCGTTGTCTATTTTCCTGATACCGATAATAGCCAGAATTTCCCATTTATAAAACTTGATGGCAATAATTACGTAATAAATAATGAGTAAGGAAATGATGGCAGAAAAATATTGCCACCAACTTATTGAATTAAACATAACGCTGATTTTTTTCTGGTTTGTTAAACAATTTTTTTAAATTCTTTCATACTAGAAACTGCAAAAACATTTCCAAAAGAGCTTTATGGAGGGGTAGATGGAGTAGGACAACCCCGGTAATTAAATTGAAAATGAAATGAGTAGGAATGCAAAATTTCTTGTTCGCAGGAATAATAAACCGTATTGCTTTTTTGAAAGAATTTGAAGAAAAGATTGCGTGGACAATTTCAGGATTGTAATAAGTAAGCAAACTGGCTCGACCAGGAAACTTAAATAAGCGAAATTTTGATTGGTGATATATATAGGGATAAGAAGAGAATCATTTAATATTAAAGATTGTTTTTCCCATTGGAGACATCTTGTTTACAATTTACCTAAAATATTAATCCATTTAAACAGCATATCCCTTACAGCATTTATGGTAGCCTTATCCGGTGCATGATACTTTGTTTCCAGGCTACCGACAGAAATATCGTCTTTCTGTAGTGTAGAAAACGTTTTTGTGACAATTCGAAGCATTGGTGCAACTGTTCTGTTAATTATGATCTTATCAACTACCAATAGCTTGATAATGACTGCCAGTTTAGCTACCGACAATGAAGTGTGAATTTTGCTATCGTGCTCACTTAATGCGTTTGTGTATTCAACAGGCAACATACCCTTTTCCAGAAATCTAATCTCCTCAACAATCCAGTTCCCTACTTGCTCCTTTACGGACGGAAGAAATTGCACAAAGGCGTTTCTGGGAGTGCAATAAAACTGGTTAACATTTTTTAGTTCATAAGAAAGGGAAGCAATTTTTTCTTTGATGGAATGAAATTGGCTGCATGCTTTATTTAATCTTTCATATTCATTACTAATAAAACTTTCATTGTTATAATTTAATTTATAAAAAGCATCTCTGATGAATGATGAAGTAAGTGTGCCATCACCGGATAAGAATTGGTGATATAAATCTTTGTAATAATTTATTTGACGATAAGTATTTATTGAACTTTTGTCGGTGATTGTGTGCTCAATTATTTCTGCAACAACAACTCCTATTTCTTCTAATTCTATTCCATTTCTAACCACCAATTGCTTAAAGGTTTCTGCGCTCGTTTTTAAAGATGCTTTAAACTTTAGGAGCAAATACGATGGTACTTTGTAGGTGTAATCAAAATAGCTGGAAAAGTATTCCCTGATAAATTCAAATACTTCTTTCACGTGGTCTGAGATCAGTTTTATAGAAGTCTTGCCTTTCTCTTCTATTTGCTTTTGTTCAAGTATAAACAATTGATCCAGGAGTCTTGTTATCATAGACTGCGTAATTGCTGTCAACTCCCGTTTATCCTCAACAGCAATCTTTCCCACTATGGATTGAATAAAAAACTCTTTCGCTTTCTGTTTCAAAACAGCAGATAATTCAATCATTTCTGTAAGCTCAGCTTCTGTTTCTTTGTTTGAATTTATACCTAATCTATATCCAGATACCACCACAGACCATTTTGTTAGTACGCTATATAAAGATTCTTCATCGGCAGGAGCAGGATGTAAAAAGCGTAAATTATCAGAAGTGAATTTTGTTTCTCTTAAGCTACTATTTTTCATATAAACTCATTTAAAGATGAATAAACCTGATACTTTTTTACACAAGTAGTTAATACCTCAAAGTATATACCTATAAATGGATTTAAGCTTTGTCTGTCGGGGTAGAAGTTTTGCTAAAAGGATTAATTGGGAGCATTTAAAGAAAGATGTAGGAATTTAGTGATTCGCTGAGCTTCATATCCATCTGGAGTATTTCGAGAGAATGTCAGTTTTACTTTGAGAATGAAAACCCAACTATTTTTTATGTAGAGAATTTCAGGCACGTCGATTTTTACAAACTGATTTATAAAAATGATACAAAGCTGATTTCATTAGCGAAGCTTGTAACATCAGATTATAAAGCAAAAATTCATGACTTCATTTTCACATCTAACAAGAATAATGTCTTACTATTTTATTACATCCTGAAAGATCACCAGGAAGAAAAATTATTACAACCATGAAGAAATTATTTTTTATGCATAAAGTAAAAGACAAAAGTTCATTCTTAAAATCTGTCGTAGCCATGTCTAAACAGAAAAATGCAAAAATCTTTCATTGCTATGTTTGCGGCGATATTTTCAAAATTGCCACCGCCAAAAAAGTTCAGGAATTTGATTTCAGTTCCTTTAAAAATGATAAGGAAGTAGTTGCTTATATTCAAAGCGCCATTGATATTTTGAGACAGAATTTGCCCGAGCAAGTTTTGTTGTTTTGAAGAGAATTTTAAAAATTATCAAAAATAGAAAATTTTATGGGCGCTACAACAATTGAAAAAGACGAAGACTAAAAAATTGATTGTCAAATATGAAAAAATATTTTATATTTAATTTGAATACCGCCTATTTTAGCGTTACAACAACTAAACGACCGTATCGCCATTTCGGATTGGCTCTCTAAAAGGCATTTTAAAAGGTCCTGAAAGAAATAAAAGAATATGACAAAAATTAGCTTAATATCTGCTATGACTGGCTTTAATTTTTTGTTGAACCATAAAATCACTTATGACACCCGCTTTATTTCTGTCTTTGAAAGCTTGATAAGCAGGGTCCTTAGAATTACTCATTACCTCTAACATTTTCCCCCTAAATTTTTGTATCTCACTCAAATAAGTAGGGTCATTGATGAGGTTGTGCAGTGCATCAGGATCATTTTTGAAATCATAAAATTCTTCAGGTACCCGATGCTTAAATAGTTCTACCCTTTGAGCTATCCCAGGATTATCTTTGGCTGCTTTTATCATTGCTTTCCAGGTAAGACCACCAGTGGCATCACCAGAAATAGCCAATTTACCATCAGACCAAAAGTTATAAATATACCCATAATTTTTATCCTGAAGACACCGCATAGGATATCGAATTTTTGAAAAAACCTGATAATATGTGGTAAACACATAGTCCCGATCATTCTGCTTTTTTCCCATAAGCAATGGCAAATAACTTCTTCCATCTAAGTTCTGAACCAGAGGAAGGCCAAGGGCATCCAGAACCGTGGGCATTAAATCGATGCCTGAAATTGAATGAGTAGAATCAACGGAACCTGGTCTGATTTTTTTTGGCCACTGTATAATTAAAGGAGTTTTATTGCTGTTGAAATAGCACTGAGATTTTGCAAACGGAAATGCCGCCCCATGGTCGCTTAAAAAAATCACAAGTGTATTGTCAGCTAAACCACTTTCTTGCAAAGCCGTTAGCACTGCCCCGATATTCTGATCGGCCCTGTAAACAGATCCATAATATTGCGCCACCTCTTTTCTGACATCAGGAATATCTGGCAGATAACCGAACACATCCACCTCATCAGGGCGAAACTGGCGAGTCACACGCAATCTGGTTCCAAATTCTAAAGTATCTTCTGAACTACCAACAAAAGGTCTGTGGGGATCATGCGAATTAGCAATCAAAAAAAATGGTTTTTTTTCATTTTTTGCCATTTTAAAAAACCTGGCTGAATAATCATGAAACAGTCCCTGATCACGGGATTCTCCGTGTCGCCAAATAGAATCCGTATCGGTTACAAAGGGAATATAATCCCATGAGAATTTTGCTATAGGCTGATGATGGATTTCCTTTCCTAAAATTCCATTTATATATCCCACCTTTTTTAGTTGTTCGGTAAGCGTTGGTACATCCATGTTGATTGGTTCAAAGCCCTCAGCTCCATTATTATGTGGGTACCTCCCCGTCAGAAGACTTTGCCTGCAAGGCTGACAGACAGCTGTATTGTTGAACGCATTTGTGAACCTCATTCCCGTAGAAGCAAGTTTGTCAATATTCGGCGTTATGCCTGGCACCTTGCAACCAAAAACACCAACCGAATTATAGGTCATATCATCAACGGTGACAATAAGAACATTGGTCTTTGCAAGCTTGTGATTCTCTTCATTGGCATTTTTCTTATTACTATAATTAGATAAAAGAAGTGGCAAGCAAAAGCATAAAATTAAAATTTGTCTGAAATGAGTCATGGTGATGTTTTTAAAATCTTGTTTCCCACATGCGCCTTCATAAACCTTCTGATTAATAACTTATCACATTTTATGTAGCAGCACTAATCGTGTATTGGCAATAGTTAAAAAAATAAATCAAAGTTTCCAACCCACCTATTTTTCAATTTCCTGACGGGTAACAATAGGCACATAACCTACCTCGAAACCTTTCGGAGGTATAACAGAAAGTGCAGGATCTAAACTTGCCAACTTTCCAACTGTAGGAGGCGGGAGGTACTCCCGATCTTTCGTCCATAGCCTATGAATTTTCTCAACACGCTTTTGCATTTCTTCTCTTTCTTCGTTGGTTAAATCCGCATTGAGCAAAGCAGGTTGGTCCGCAAACCGATACCAGTAGTAAGTTACAGTACTTCCATCTCCAAGTTTTACTTTAAAGGGTCCGGCAACCGGACCTGGTGTTTTCCAGCTACTCGCTTTTTCATCAGGCGTATGAAAGCCTGTGTTATGAGTATCAGGTTCATCAGGATCAGGGTTAGTAGCCTTAACGTTTTTAAAGTGAATATTTTTTAGTCCTGTTTCATCTGGTACTTCTTTTGACGTTATTGCAATCCATTCACCAATGCTATCGTTTTCATTTTTTTGGAAATGATAATACTCAGGAAGTATAAATAAACTGCCGGTTTTTGTTTGCTGTTTTCTTATTTGTTTGCTATCCCAACTTATTCTAAAAGTTGCCGAATCAGATGCATTTGCGTTTAGTAGTGTATTAATATTCATCATAGCCCGTTTATCTTTAGGCATATCATCTCCATATATCCGCCGGGTTGACCTTACCCCTGCTTTAAATTTTTGCATAGTAGCTCCACTGGTATCAATAATTCCACTAACCGGATTACCCCCTTTAAACCATGCATTGACACCATCCCAAAGTGCCTTCCGGTTATAGACCATAAGTCGGTTCATCAATTCCGAGTTATTATCCGGACCAACGGGGTACTGGGTTTGAGCGATTCTGGCATAGCGTTCCCCTTTGGAATCACTAGCTTCAGTAGATGGAATAAATTGTGTTTCCATTTGGAAAGCCTTGTTGGCACCAGAAGGTAAAACATCAAGAAACAAACCGCTTACTTTAGGATTTTCAACTGAAACCTTCGACCAGAAATAAGGAGTAAAAAAGGCAACCGGGCCTTTAAAATTTTCCGTGTTGAGAAATAAAGTCCAGCTCTGGTTTCCAGTCGGAACATTTTTACCTTCTGTAGTATTCTTTACTTCTGTCAATGGTAATGGCAAGTATCCATAACCAAACATTTCGCCGCAAGTGCCTTGTTTTAAATTCAATCCATCAGGCGGAAATAACAGCCAGGGGCTCAATTGAGCAACCCCGTATTTCCCGCTGGAATGGCTCCAATCTCTGCCTTTACCAGAACCAGGGGCATTCGCCCAGGATAAAAAATTCATTTCCACTCCCCCCATACTAAATTTAGGAGTTACCGTTCCAAACACTGTTGCGCGCCACCACCCCAATCCTCCTTCAATATCTGAATACAATTTTTCTTTCACCTTTAACTGGTCGCGGTTCGGGAACATCCAGGTACCAAATAGACCTGATTGAAAACTACGTCCCGGATACTCTTTGAGTAAAGGCCACGCTGCTGAATATATAGAGAAGCCGGCATTATATGATTGGTCAACTTTCTCTGTTTGAACGATCATATATCCACCCACATTTTTTTCGTTGGTATTAGCTGCTGATGTATTTTTCTTGACTTGCGCAGACGCCAGAACAGCGAACAATGTTGCAGGCATTAGTATGCTTGCTATTCTTACATAAAAAAACATTTTAAAAAACTTAGGTATAATAACAGGAATGGATTTTACATAACATATCCTTCTCAACATTAAAAGGATCCTAAGCGATTGATCATTTTTCATTAATTTAAGTTTAGATTTTCAATTTAAACTAACAGTTTTTTATCCGAATTTGTTCACTCTACTTGTTTGGCGTCTTTCCAGGTATCTGTTCTGAAGGAGCTTGCAGGTAATAAGTAGGTATTAAAAAGTGTAGCGACAGTCCAGCTTCTAAATCCATAACGAACTGCAACAGGTTCGGTGACTTTGCTACTTTTTACAAAAACCTGATTTCCCTTATAAATAGATGCATCAGCAGGATAAAAAATTTTATCGGCACCTGCAATATCAAACCCCTCTAATTTTCCAAAAGCATATAATCCATTTTCAGCGTGTTGAAATGAGAGGTATATTCCCTGATTCCTCACATTTACTGAATCCAAGGTAGGTCCTGAAAAAGGTATTGCTTTATACCCATAGGTGCTATGTAAAGCATTATATAAAAGCCTGTTTGCAACGTCCTTCTTATTTGGCGGATGAATGATATTTTCAGTTCCGATATCAAGGGTAACTGCTAAACCAACATTAGGAATTACATCCAGACATTGAACTTGCGCTTCCCTTAAAAATGCGGCATTGTCTGTATCCTCCATTCGATTTTGCTCGCTGTATTTATAGGGTGATATCTGTACATAATAGAATGGAAAGTCCCCTATGCCCCAACGTGCTCTCCAATCTTTTATCATACCCTTAAAAAGTAATTTGTACTCCTCGGCCTTACCTACATTAGATTCACCCTGATACCAAATAGCACCCTTTATGGTGTAAGGGATTAGTGGATTTATCATCGCATTGAAGAGGACTGTAGGAAAACGGTTACCACGTTTAAGGTCTACTCCATTAAGATCAAAATTCTTAACTGAATTCAAAGCTTCTTTACTCATCCATGCCTCAATCAGGCTTCCACCCCATGAACTGTGTATCAGACCAACAGGCACATTGAGGATATCATGTAAGCGCTTTCCAAAAAAATAGGCGACTGCGCTAAACTCTTTTATGCTTTGCGGATCTGCTGATTGCCAGGTTGAATGTACAGCGAGTGTATTTTCCACCATCAGACTCGCTTGCTTACTAACCGTAAACAATCGTATATCATCATTCATTGCATTGACTATAGCCTCTTGAGCCCCATATATTGGTTGACCCAGATAACCATTTACAGGAATTTCCATATTGGATTGCCCTGAGCAAAGCCATACCTCCCCAAACAAAATATTATCGAGACTGATTGTTTCTTTGTTGCCCTTTATTTTTATAAACTGAGGCTGTTTGCTGTTTGTTGTTGATACATTTATTTTCCAGTCACCTGCTTTATCAGCAGAAACACGAATGGGATTTGCAAGCCATGATCCTGTGATCGTAAACTTTTCTCCCGGATTCGCCCAACCCCATAAAGTGATTGTTGTATTGCGTTGAAGAACCATGTTCGATGCAACGAGATCAGGCAATCGAACATTTGCTTTCACATTTGAGTTATACAAAACTCCCGATAGGAGCAGTAGGCATAAGATCAATTTTTTTTTCACTTTCTATTTATTTATTATTAAAAAAAATCAGACCGGTTAGAATTTAACTAAGTAAGAAAATGCTTTCTTAAAGCGTTGCCCAACCGGTTTTCAATCAGTGTTCTTGTTGTTACTTAAACGTAACCGACCAACTTACTTCTCTGTTTTCTGCAGATTCTAACTGCAAGCGCAACAGACCTTCCGATTCATTTACCAAGGATATTTTTGTCTCAGCATCAACACAGTAATATCGTTGATGTTGAAAACCATTTGTTGAAAGACAAATAATATAAGGATCACCGCCAATTACTTTGCTTCTACCCATTAGCGTTTTCTTAGTGGGCTCCCAAATAATGCTGTCCATGTCGAGATAGCCTTGCATAATATGCCGGTCGGAGGAAAGAACTTGTGGACAGTTCAGTACTTCACGTACAGACATCATACGGGCTTCACCGGGGCGTAAATCCTGCTCAAGTCTAGTGTTACCTTTGAATTTACCAACGAAATTATTATTCCAAAAATCATACACGTAATAATCTTTTTTAGGATCAAGCGCGAGTGATCCATCAACGCGATCTCCGGAAATATTTATACCAATCTTCTTTGCCATTTTTTGATCAGGATTAAAAAAAGTTACCTGATGCCATTGCTCACTTACATCGTAATCATAGACCATCGGTATTGGGGAAACAAAAGCATCTGCAGGCCTTGCACTTTTATTTGCTGAATGGTAAGGAAATGTTCGTGAGATATCCCATAAAGTTTCGCGTGAAAACCTGGAAAAACTATTTGCTAACAATAGTCTTCCGGTAACGACATAACACATGGTCAGCAGCGAACGAACCAGATCTCTATTGTCTTGAAATGGAAGAATGTTTTTCGAGTCTGAGTCCTGATTTATTAAAACACGATTTTTATACCATCGAAGTCCACAGCGTGTTACGGTTATACTATCCATTTGATCTGTATCATTTTCTGTTCGCATGGAGGCGACCAAACCAATTGTTATATCGCTACCCTGTTCCATATTTCGCTCATGAACATATGCTTCGGGGCCTAAACCTTCGTTGGCATATTTGAATATATTTCTGTAAGCTGATGCGGTAGTAGAATAGACATCTTCCATTCCTCCACTTGCGGCCCATCCGGAAAAAGGATAATCAAACATTAATCCTTTAATCCCACCCTTCTTCAGGTTTCGGTAAACTTCAACCATATGATTAAGGAATTCAGGATCTGTATAATCGTAACCCCAAACTACTCTTCCATTACGAATCCATGTTTTCTCCCAGGAAGTAAACATTTCGCCGTTTGTATCTTCGACTTCATTTTTCCATGCATACGTTTTATTGAATAACATATGATTGGGAAAAGCTTTCGCATAATCCTCAGATCTGTAACTTGTTTGAAAATAAGTAAGTGGAATACCACCTAATTCTGTGACAGCCTTTCCCCATTTCTCAGAGGTTTCATAAGGCTTAACATATCTTCCGTGTTTGCCCTCTCTGTCTCGTTCATGTGGGCGTATCTCTGCTTGCCAATGTTTATCATCAAACCAGCCTTGTTGATTATCTGGCAAATAAGAATCCGGCACTAACCGTACCGCAGCTCTCGCATATTTTAAAAAACCCGAGTCTTTAATATGCTGCATTTCAGTCACAGCTCCCTGCGTTGAATTCTCTGCGCCACTATTGCCATACTCAACATTTTCAGCATACCACAAACAAACAGTTGGAAAATCGTACATACTTAAATCAATACCTTGTGCTTGACTAACCCTTTTGCCATAATCCTCCAGAGCACTAAATGGATCTGTACTCACTACATCGATATAAAAACTATCCAGTGGCATATATTGAGTTCCCGGATCCACACGCTTACCAACAGGATCCTTTGCAAAAAGATTAGTCAAATAGCTAATTCTTGGTCTAATACAATCTTTTACTGCAGTCAATTGATTCGGAATTAATGGTTTGAAGGAACCATCCCTTAACCAAATTTCACTCAGGTAAACATTTCTATCCTTTTCATTCCCTTCGCCTTTCGTGATGATGATTTTAAATGACCCAGCCGTAATTGCTTCAGCAGGCAAAAGAAGTTCTACTTGTTCTACATCCTTTTTGTTTACTCCGTCGAAACAAGGAAGGGCTTTATTGATAACCAATGGAATTCTGTTATAATGATCGCCATCTGGGTATTCTACAAAAACAGACTGGTAATTGATTTCATGTTCACCATGCAGATACCCATTCCACCAGGAAAACCCTAAAATATATTTTTTATCGGGTTGAATATTTTGGGCATTAATGATTATTTCTTCAGGAGATTTTACAGAAGTGGCAGTTTCCTCACATCTAAATTCATGATTATTCCATTTTTGCAATGTTGAACCCTTTACAATACTGAGTAATTCATTTACTTCTTTTTGATCAGTTTTATCATAAGGCAAATTGAGGTAACACAGTAAACTGGCGTGTTCATCTGCTCCTCTTTCCAATTCTATTTTTCTTGCTTGCTCAATAAAAGCAAACTTTTGGAAGTCGTAATAAGTTAGCCCCCCAAGCACCGCTACTGCTCGTTTCTTATCATTGGTGTAAGTAAGCAGTATATTATTACGTGATTTCAAAGCATTGCTTCTAGTTAAGGGAGAATATTCTCTGCTTCCATATTCAAGAGGTTCCCCCGCACTAAATCCATCAATCATTGTAAAATTTTCAAAAGCTCTTTCATCCGGAAAAAGTTTTGCATTGGAAACAGCAAATATTTCTTTTACCTGAACAGGCTGACTTGTGGTATTTGTAATGCCCGAGATTAACTTTATAAAACCGTAATTGTGATAAAGAATAAATGTAAAACGTAATCTCGGACAATTTTTCTTTTCGAGTATTATATCCAGTGCTGATCCGTTTCCAAGAGCATCACTAATTGTACGTCTTTTCCATGATTTACTAAAACCCTCGTCATCAGAGCTCCATTCATTTACCTTCAGTTTAGCATCGGACAAGCTGATGGCCCCGGAAATCTTATTTATTATTTTATAAACCCCAGTAGTTACATCAAACACAATGGCAGTCCATTTGTTTTCGAGAGTTACCTGATTTTTTGTTTCACTGATACTAACTTTTTGACTCTCATCATCATTTAAGAAGGCATAGTCCACACCCATGAATCCTACATAAGGAGAGATGAATCCTACAGTAGTAAAAAGGCTTGTTGATTTTAAAAATTTACGTCTTTTCAAAATTGATTTTTGAAATGAAAAACTAAATTCAATTATTTCCTTGAAGCTACTGAATTTAAAAACCCGCCAATATTATATCCGACATGGTGTTACATTATTTTACTAATAAATAGCCTCCACATTATTTCTTATGTGGTGAATACACCTTCATAATTTTATTGGGGTCCAGGCTATATGGTATTTCCTGGCCATCTCTTCCTATACCCTCAAATCCAAATTTGTCGAGATAATACCGATAGGATTTAAAATTTGTATCCCCAATATCCTTTAGTTTTTTTTGTAAAATCTTGTCCATTTTATTTTGAAGATTTGCATAGTCAACTTTACCAACGAGATTATTCATCTCATAAGGGTCCCTGATGTTATCAAATAACATAATGGCTTCTGTAGGTGATTTTACGTAGGTGTATCTATTAGTTTTGATGGCCCTATATTCAGAAAATTTGGTAGGGGCAACAGCGTACATGCTCATAAACATTACAGCCCTGTCTTTTTTCATGATTGGATGTTTAACTACATCAGCAATATTTTCCCCCTCGATTGTTTTAGGAATCGGCACATTTGTCAAAGACAGCATAGTGGGAAGTATATCAGGTGTATTGAGTGGCGTCAAGGTTGCTTTTCCAGCATTTCTCCCTATTCCCGGGTAGCGAATTAAGAAAGGAACTTTTGCTGATTCATCCCAGGCAACTTGCTTTTCTTTTGGTCTCACTCCATGCGAGCCCATCATTTCTCCATGATCAGAAGTAAAAATAATGATTGAATTATCGTAAAGACCTAAATCTTTTATTTTATTAATTAGATTTCCAATTGCTTCATCCGTCGCTGTACAATGAGCATAATAACCCTGCAGTTCTTTCCTTAAACCAGGAAATTTTCCTTCGATAACATTTGGCGATAGTTTTAAATCACCAGGCGGATACATTGCCTGGTATTTTTCCGGAGCGGGATCTTTCGAAAAATGTGGCGTTCCCAAAGCGATAAAAAGTAAAAATGGATTATTATCACCGGAAGCTTTTTCAAGATATTTTTCTACATCTTCTTCGATAGCAAAAGGTGAGTATTGGTTCCAGTATTTAAGATTAGGATCATCGTTATCATAATAAGGCATTTTGTTGTATTCATGAGAACACTCCAAAGCTTTCCAATAATCAAATCCCTGTCTTCTGGCAGGTTCCACATTGTTCAATCTGCCATGACCGTCAAGATGCCATTTACCGTAATAGGCAGTCGAATACCCGGCATTCTTAAAAATTTCAGCCATACACAATTCACTATCCGGAAGAAAAAGGTCGTTCATAAACATCCCAGTAGTTGTTGGGAACCGCCCCGTTAGGAGCGCGGCTCGATGAGGGGTACATTTAGGAATAACCGATACGCAATTCTTGAAATTAACAGCATCGCCTGCAAACTTGTCAATATTTGGAGTTTTAACCTGTTTATTTCCGGCGTATCCAAAAGCTGTTGTACTCCATTGATCAGTAAGAATGTAGATGATATTTGGCTTTTTTTGCGCCATCCCCTGTAAACAAAATTGCAAGAAAAATATGCCCAGCAAAATAATTTTTAAGTTTCTAAAAGAAACTGGTTGACATTTTTGCAAATAAAAAAATTGGTTTTTCATTTCAATTATTTTTAGAACTACTTATTTTATTCGAACCTTAAGTCCTGGATTTTGACTGAGGCCACTACTTGCTTTTTCCTAATAATTTCCTACCACTTTTACTAGTTATTATAATGGTAGCTCCTGATAAAATCTTTCGGAGTTTTTTTTGTAAAGGTTTTAAAAACCCTGTTAAAAGACATCACACTGTTAAAGCCACATTTATAAGCTACTGTTCCAATACTGTCGAAATTATTTTTTGCCAACGTTTTGCAGGCTTCATTTACACGCACTTCATTTAAAAAATGGATATACGTTTTACCGGTATGTTTCTTAAAATAACGGCAGAAAGATTGTGTTGTTAAACAAGCTATAGATGCAATTTGCTCCAGAGAAATATTCTCGGTAAAATTTTCAGTGGTGTATCTAAAAATTTGATTCATTCTCACATCTTCTGAATCCGTAATATTCGCTGCAAAAGATTGTGCAGATAAATATTGCCAGTGTTTAAAATTTGCCATTACCTGGAGGAGTTCTATAAAATAGGCTAGCCGAAACCCAGCGCTGGCGTTTCCTACTTTTAGAAAAGTCTGTCCCAATTTCGCGGCATTTTCTCCGGAGGCCTGCATTCCGAAAATGGTTGATTCCATAAAATTTTTTATTCCTAACATTTCAGGAAAGTTGATCAGGTTTGAAAGAAATCCATTGGGGTTAAAATAGATGTTTAAAGAATGAATTTTGTTGCTGTTATTAGTGTCGAAACAGGAAGGTTCACTCTTAAAAAAGTGAGGCTGGTTAGCCCCCATAACGAACATATCGCCTGACTTAAAATACTGCATGGTATTATCAAGAAACAAAATCCCCTCACCACTAATGATCCAGGTAATTTGAATCTCATTATGACAATGCAAATGCGGATAAAAGTGAGAATGACGATCCTCCTGAAAATGAACAGAGTGATCAATATTTCCCAGATTTGTGAATTGGACTACCTTCATAGAATCAATTTATCATTTTTCATTTTCTGAAATTATTATTCACAGTAACCTATTAAAATTCTCCTGAAGTGCCGCCACCTGTGCAGTGAAATTTCCATGAGAATTTTTTACTTCAATTGAGGCTATTCAAATGGCTGAATAATCAAATCTGCATAAAAATAAAATAATCGGAAACAGTAATCATCATGTACTGTCATGCTCTATTAATAACTTGAATGATAAGTTCTATTTATAGAATTATACCGAAGAAAGAGCACCATAACATTTAAAATCAGAGGTTTAATTTGTTAAATGCCTCGAATAGAATATTTCATCACCCATACAGGTTTTGAGAAAACGACAGGAGTTTTTTATTTTTTGCGATTTTCGTATTTGCAGTTATGGTAGTGGAGTGAACTACACAATACACTTTTTTATTTGCAAAATTGGATTTTACCTGAACAGTGAATTCAGTTTCCTCTTTTTCATTTGCAGCTTCCCTCTTGCCATCAACAGAAATATAGAGCGGGAATAAGGGTCGAAAAAACTATAAAGTAAACCGGGGTTAAAGAAGAATAATTTAATTGACCAATGTTTCCCGGCTATATTATTTATCGGCAGAATACTTAGGGCTTGCTCATAAACTCACCAAAACCAGTTTTTTAATTTTATGATTATAGCGTATAGTATTTGCCCATTGATATTTATTTTTCAGAAGATTTTTTAAAGAAAATATAAGGCATACAAGTGCCCACCTCGTTAATTTAACGAGGTTTAGCACTAAGGCTATTGCAGCAATCCATGAAGTACTGGTGGACGAAAGCCGGGCTCTTATTTTATTTAAACCGTAAGCTACTTTTGCCTGTCCAAACTTTCCTTCAATTGGATTACGCTCGCCAGGACTTAGATGAATCTTCACCGCCTGTGCGCAAGGCCGGCCGAGGGGCTTGGCAATTAATTTTATATCCAGTAGTTTCAGTTGCGTTCGGTTTTCTCTGGTACAATATATTTGATCGGCAAGCACCTCTGCCGGATAAAACCCAAAACGGGATTTATATTTTTCAACAGAGTCTGTCAAATATTTTCCTTCATTGAATGCTTCCCAGGAAAGGTGGTCTATGAAAGCAAAACCCTCTACCAATGACATTTGTATCTTGCTTCCAAATTCTGTTTTTGCACTTTCTTTTCCCCGTACAATCGGTCGAACGTGAGGCTGATGTATATTGACTATGCGGTAATCTATCCGGTGAGTGCGGGTGCGGTGCATTTCTTTCTGTTGGTCATAAACAGTGTGAAGCACCATCAAATATTTTTGATCTTTTTGTTTTAATGGAAAACTTTGGTACGCTTTTAAAAGAACTTCAATATGAGCTAAATTTCTTTTTAAAAACCTCAACTGCCGTCCATTAGCTTTATAAATTTCTTTTGCTGTCTTTCTTTTCTTTTTAGCAGAATTTAAAAACCATTTCCGGGCCACCTCTCTGTAAGTTCTTACTTTTATTTTGCCATGCAACACAGGGTTATATAAAATATCTACCAACTGCTCACTCTTTTTCCGGGCAGCATTTAACAATTTTAAATCTGTGGGGAACGTAATATTCTGTGGTGCCACAGTAGCATCCATCAGTAATTTTCCTCTGTTCTTTTTTACAGCAGGTAGCTCATCCTTTTGTTCCATGTTTTCTTCAACTGGTGCAACTTTTATTTCCGACGCCAAAATCCCATTACTGCCATCAGGATCATTATTTTGAATAGGTGGTACGTTTTGCTTTTTGTCTGCTTTAGCCTGATGCGCCTGCATCCCTGCTTCCTGCATATCTATACAATACAAAGCAACCGCCTCATTTATTTTCGATAACAGATCGATGCTCAAACGCTTTCTGATTTCTACAAAAAGGGTATCTGAAAATGGTTCCTCATTGGTAAAACTGCTGTAACCCAGAAAATACTGCATGAACATATTTTCCTGTATCTGGGCTACTGTTTCTCTGTCTGTCAAATCGCCCAAATGCTTGATGATTACAGCACCCAGTATCACCCTGCCACTTATAGCCGGGCGCCCTTCTTTTGAAACAAACAAATCATCATAGTATTTTACCAATCTATCCCATGGGATACGGTGAGCCAATTTTACCCAACGGTTTTCCCTGGTTAATTTTTGCTCAAATGGTGTCTCAAAACCTGATAAAATCAGTTGATTGGGGCTTACATAATCGGGAGTTGATGCACGCTTTCTGACGGGGCTTTTTGAATTACCTTGCATTTGAATTTGCTTTAATAAGAGTGGAACCCAAATATACCAAACGTTTAAGAGTTAATCAGCAAGCCCTACTTAAACGATGAATTATTTACCATCCGATACAACAATAACTTCAGCATATTTATTGCGTTCATTCCGTGGGATCGGACACGATGTCAAATCAACTATCAGCATCCCATTTTTGTAGCTGTACTTTAAAGGTCTTTTCTGTTTGTCAGCCATCATATACACCTCATGAATATCTTCAAGCCAACGGCCGACAATCTGCTTTGTGTAAGGTATTTCTACTTCTCTGGCAGCCCACTTGAGCACATGAATAAATAACCGGTGCTTTTTAGTCGTAATTAAAAAATCATCAGGAGGTTTTAGCGCAATGCCATCTGCTCCATATATACTGGCGCCATATTTATTTAACCAAGATCCTATTTCCTTTAAAATATTTTCAGCTTTAGGGACGATGATTCCTTTTTCGTCGGGACCAACATTTAATAAATAATTTCCACCTTTACTAACAATCTCAATCAGGTTATTTACAGCTTTCTTCGGGCTCATGAACTCATCATGTGTAGAATATCCATACGAGAAACCCAGCGTGCCGGGATTTTCCCATCCTCCGGCCTGATATCCACCTGGTGTCTCATTATCTCCCCTGGAACCGTAATCGCCATCCTTGGAACCAATTTTGCTTATCCGACTATTTATCAGGCAATCAGGTCTGTGAGAATGGATGATAGAATCTAACAGTGCAACCTCAGCAGGGGTTTTTAAACCAATCCCATCGAACCAGACGATGTCAATAGGATAACGCGTCACCAATTCCTCGATTTGTTTAACCGCATAATCGGCAAAATAGCTGTTATGCCAACGGCTCATCCCTCCGGATTTATTGTTGGGATAATCCCAAAAATTGCATTGCTTATATTTATCATCACATGCGGCATCAGGGTGATGCCAATCGCGGTCTACTGAATAATATACGCCAAACTTCAATCCAGCTTTTTGACACGCGCTGGCAAGCTCAGCAACCGGGTCGCGACCAAATTTTGTCATATCTACAATGTCATATTTAGTTACGTGTGAGTCATACATTGCAAATCCATCATGATGTTTAGCCGTAAAAACTATATACTTCATTCCGGCATTTTGAGCAATTTGAACCCATTTTTCAGCATCAAAATCTAGAGGATTGAAAGCCCTGATTAAAGAATCGTATTCAACGTTGGGAATTTGGCGGAATTTAAGCCATTCAGAGTAACCGCCTTCATACAGTCCATGCCAGGTACCACCGGCCTGAGAATATGCTCCCCAATGGACCATCATCCCAAAACGGGCATCCAGCCACCATTTTAGCCGTTTCTCTTTTGTTTCCTTATGGTTTTCTTGAGCCATTACAAAGCTCATTCCAGACATGATCCGGGTTGCAAAAACAAAAATCATCACAACTATCAATCTCAATCGCATTCTCTTTTATCTATTTGATCAATTATTTATTGTACCCTCTATTCCTAGCACCAGTCTAAATCCTTTTTTTACACTTTTAATGTGTGATTACTTTGTTTGTAAGGTCGCAGAAAAGTGATAATCGCCGGACCCAATCTCAAACATCGATTCATTTTTCTGCTTGCCGATTATGGTAACCTGACCCTTATTAATCGGAGATCCTCCTTCTCTTATATCTTGTAATATATCCGGTAAGTAAACTGAAGCAGTGGCGTTAACAGGTATGCTAATATCGAGTGTAAATGTGTTTCCCACTTTTTTCCAGGAGGAACTCACTTTTCCAAGAACAGAATTATAGGATGCTTTTGCCCACGTTAAATTTGCAATCTGAGGTTGCACAATTATCTTGTTAAACCCTACCGCATCTTCTGCAGGGCGTATTCCTGCCAGATTTTTGTAGAACCAGTCACTGATTGATCCAAACATAGGATGATTGTGTGAAAATGTATTGTCGCTGAAAGCCCAGTGCTCCCAAAGGGTAGTGGCCCCATTAGCAATCATATATCCCCATCCGGGAAATGTTTTTTGTGTGGCCATCTTAAAAGCAATGTCAGTATTTCCAGTTCTGCTGAGTACATCCATTAAAAACTTTGTACCGAAAATTCCTGAAGTAATGTGCGTTTTATTACTATCAATAGCCTTTAACAAAACATCAAGCACTGCATCTTTGGAATGATCAGGAATTAGATTGAAGTACAAAGCATAAGCCTGCGCAGCAACAGTATGCTTGTCAACTTTTCCGGTTATCGGGTCAACATATTTTGAAATAAACGCAGCCTTTATTGTATCCGCCAGCGCAGTATATCGGATAAAATCTTCCTGGTAATTGAGTGTCTTTGCGAACCCCGCCAGCAAAGTCGAGTTGTAATAATAAAAAGCTGTCGCACTCAAACCTACTACCTGAGGATCGATACTTTCATGATCGCCAATTGTTATATCTATTAAATTATTCTTTGCATGGCGCCGCATAAAATCAACCCAATTTTTTGCAACCGGATAATGCTGATGAATGAACGATACATCCCCATAATATTGGTATAGTTTATTTAAAAGAACAGGAACAACAGACCCCCATTCCACGGGACCTGCTTGTCCGTATAGTCCGTCACTCGCAATTCCCACATGAGGCGCTATCTCCGTGATACCCCCATCCGGCCGGGCTTCATCAGCAAAATCATTCAATGTCTTCTCATAAAAACCAGCCATATCAAAATTATCCATAAAGGCATCACAGGTTGCCACAATATCGCCGCCGTAGCCAAATCTTTCGCGTTGCGGACAATCAGACTGAACGCTAAAAATATTACTTCGAAATGTATTCAATGTAATCTGCTGAATCAGGTTGAGCAAGGAGTCTGAACACACAAAACTACCTGCATCAGGCACTGCGGAGTATAATACCAACCCTTTAATATTGCTTTTTTGCAAGTCGCCCGGATAACCACTCAATTCAACATATCGAAAGCCGTGAAATGTAAAATGGGTCTGAAAGGTTTCTGTTCCTTTCCCATTAAGGATAAACATATCTTTTGCATACGCGGTGTCAGGTGCCCCTATACCCCCAACTCCTTTCCTCTTAATCTGACCGGCTGTACTGGTCATTACATTCAGAGATCCATCGGGATATAAAAGTTCCCCATATTTGGCATGTATGGTGGTGCCCGATTTACCTTTTGCTTCCAGTCGAATTATTCCGCCAAAATTTTGACCAAAATCTACAATATATCTGCCATCTGATTTCTTAATAATCTTGACAGGCACGAGGGATTTTCCTGCAATAATCGGAGGTTGTTGTTGTGATTGCAATTTACCCAGCGGGGCAGTTGCATATTTTACCGGTCTCCAATCATTTAAATTTAAACCAGGTCTATTCCAACCCGGAACTTCTTTTCTTGCATCATAAACCTCACCCAGGTAAATGCTATTTTGTATAATCGGACCAGAAGCTGCCTTCCATTTATCATCAGAAATAATTTGCTCCTTAGTTCCATCCGTATACTCGATATTTAATTGCATGATAAACTTTGGCTGACCAGTAGTAAGTTCATCTCTAATATTTTTCCCTCCCCACATTTTTAATGGCAAGGGATTATACCAACCATTACCCAGCATAACGCCAAGGCAATTAGCACCAGCGGATAAATAAGAACTAACATTATAAGTACTGTATAAAATCCTTTTAGAATAATTTGTCCATCCTGGATCAAGAAGTTTATTGCCAACCTTCTTACCATTTATATATGCTTCGTAATAGCCAATTCCAGAAACGTACATCATCGCCTTCTTAACAGTTTTAGGGGTTTTAAATTCCCTTCTAAATAAAGGCGCAGGATTGTCTTTGTATAAATCTTTTTCATCAGCCGAAATGGTTTTTGAATCCTCGATCCATTTTCCCTTCCATTCTGAATTAGACAATAAAGCCGTTTCAAAAAATACAACCTCGCTCCAGTTTGAAGCTTTTTTGTTCTTATCCCACACTTTCACACGCCAGAAATATGTTGCATTAGAGCTGAGTTTGTTTCCTTTGTAGCGTAAATTATTCGAGTGTGAACCATCCACAATTCCACTATCCCAAAGATCTGGCTTCCCTGACTGCAGAAGAACCTTACTACTTGCTACCTGAATTCGAAAGGCAGTTTGGTATTGACCGCGGTCCACTGTACGAGCTTTACTAATCCACGACAAACGTGGATTGTAGATATCAATGCCTATCGGATTTATTTGATTTTCGCATTGTAACGACTCAACACTGACACCTTGTTTATTTTGTGTCGTTTTCCTCGCTTGTTGAGCATTGCTGTTAATGGTTGTAAACAAAAATGCGATCAGTACGTATTTGAAAAGTTGAAAAAAATCAATTGAATGTCTTTTCATCTGTATACACATAATCTCTTTATTAATTTTTCTTAAAATCAACTTACCATAAGTACATAGTTGCTGACCTACTTCAATTCACCTCTTTAACAATTATTTTTGGTGACATTGAGAGAAGAGACAAGTATAAGAAAACCTTCTTTGGTTGCAACCTTTTCGTGTCGTAGTTTTTTGAAATTCACTTAACAGTCGATACCCTCTGAGCCAATAACTTGGCCACCATAGAATCACATTTATTCGCGTAGAATTCAACCTTCGCTTTATACTTTTTATCGGATGCAAGATTTTTTAACTCGTTAGGATCCTTACGGAAATTGTACAATTCAATATACTCAGGATGATCCTGGTAACGAATAAATTTCCAGGTATCATCCCTGATGCACTCCGTTTTGATAAGAAGGGGGTCATTCTCGGGGAGATGTTCACAAAATATAGAGGTCCGCCAGTTTTTGGGATGTCCGTTGTTAAAAGCGGTAAGACTCGTCCCACCATACCGATGCGGAACAGCAACCCCTGCAAGATTTAGGATGGTGGCTGACACGTCAATATTAAGCACCATTTCATCATATTTCTTGCTTCTTGAAGACTTAGGCAACCTTGGATCAAATATCATCATGGGAACCCGAATAGACTGTTCATACATCAACCACTTACCGGCAAAACCTCTTTCCCCTAAAAAATATCCATTATCCCCCATAAAAATAATCACCGTATTATCCGCCAAGCCCTGTTCTTTCAATGCAACCTGAATTCTACCTATCACACTATCAACGCCGCTTATCATTCTATAATATCCTTTGACCATTTGCTGATATTTTTCTGGAGTATCAAAGCGCCAATACCATCTTTTCCGGTTCATTGTCGTTTTGAGAAACTCAGGAAGACTATTAAAAACAGAGGGATCCGCTGTGGCAGGGAGGGGTATGTCTATATCATTATATAAATTGTTTGTGTACGAAGGCCAGAAATACTGCTCTTTGGAATCATCATCTGCATGTGGGGACCAGAATGAAAGCGAAAGACAAAAAGGCTGGTCCTTATGCGATTTAATAAAATCAATCGCATAGTTACCTTCGATATCTGCCAGATGTATTTCTTTTCCATCAATTTTTTTAATGTACGGCCAGGAAGTTTCTTTACGAACCGTGAACATTGAATCTGCTATTCCCTGATTGACTTTTACACCAAATTTTCCCACAAATCCTGTTGCATATCCAGCCTTCTTAAGTAGGTAAGGATAGCTTTCATACATGTATTGATTATCTAACTTCGGTTTTCCAAAAGTATAATCATGTGTCCTCTGATATAGTCCGGTAAATAATGAAGCCCTGCTGGCTGCACAAATCGGTGTGGTTACAAAAGCATTTTTAAAATAAATTCCAGATGAAGCCAACTTATCCATGTAGGGTGTTTGAATAATTTTATTACCTGCGAAACCCATGGCATCCCATCGCTGGTCATCAGTGACAATAAAAATGATATTGGGCTTTTTGGTAGTAACAGCCTGTTTGTTATTCTGACTATAGCAGTTGGTTACAGACAATAATCCTAGTAATACTATTGACACCAGTAAATGAAATGATTTAGACATTTTGTATAATTCTTTAGTTAAAGTCTATTACAGGAATAAGCTGAACTATTTTATTTTGGCTTTCAGTCCATTCTCCCGATTAAACGTTTGGATCAGTTGATTTCACACTTATATCCCAAAAATATTGAGCGGTTAAGTGTTCGAATTGCTGCAAGTAAATCTCTATTCGGGATTTACCTATTTCATCATTTTACCCATCATTTCAGTGTCTTTATATTTAATCTCCATTTCCTTCAATTTCCGTTTCATTTCATTTTTTATTTTCGTGTAGCGGGAGTCGTTATATAAATTATGAAGCTCATTTTTATCTTTTAAAAGGTCATACAATTCGCTCTCATCATTTTCGTAATACCAAATAAGTTTGTACCTACTGGTTCTAACGCCGACATGCTTAGCTACGTTGTGTTCTTCGTCGTCATCGTAATAGTGGTAATAGACCGCCTTTCGCCAATTAGCTGTATTTTTTTTTCTGAATAAGGGTAACATACTTTCTCCCTGCATATCTACTGGTATTTTTACTTTTGCAGCATCCAGCAATGTTTCTGCTACATCAATGTTCATGACCATATTGTTATTTACCGTGCCTGGTTTTATAACAGCAGGCCATCTCATGATAAGAGGAGTTTTAAAAGATTCTTCATACATAAATCGTTTATCGAACCAACCATGTTCACCCAGGTAAAATCCCTGATCAGAAGAGTAGACAACAATCGTGTTTTTGTCTAACCCATTTTGTTTTAAATAATCATTCACTCTTCCGACATTATCATCGACAGATTGAACGCATCTCAGGTAATCTTTTATATACCGTTGGAATTTCCATACTGCGAGTTCTTCTCCTTTCAAATTTCCTTCTTTGAGTATTTTATTTTCCGCCGCATATGCTTTTTCAAACTGACTTTTCTCGTCAGGAGTTAAGCGCTCATAGATAGATTTCCACGACTGATCCAATGTTTGATAAGGAGGTTCGACCGTAAAATTCTCTTTCAGATCATAATTGGGCGACAGCCATTCATCAATGCGCATTCGTTGTTCATGAGGTGCTCTGGTTCGGGTGCTATAATCATCAAAAAATGTTTGAGGCAGAGGGAATTTTGTACTATCAAATTGATGCAGGTATTTAAGTGGTGGCATCCATTGACGATGGGGGGCCTTATTCCATATAAATACGCAAAAAGGTCGGTCTGTATCTCGCTTGTCAAGCCAGTTTAAGGCAAAATCAGTTGTCAAATCTGTTACGTAACCATTTACGCGTTTCTTTACACCATTATCTATAAAATCAGGATTGTAATAATCGCCCTGGCTGGGAAGTATATTCCAGTAATCAAAGCCTGTTGGATTTGAGATGAGGTGCCATTTACCAATTAATGCCGTTTGGTAACCGGCACTCTGCAATAGTTTTGGAAAGGTCATTTGTGAACCATCAAACTTTACACCCAATGCCTTAATGCCGTTAAGGTGACTGTACTTTCCCGTGAGAATAGCTGCGCGACTGGGTGCACATAAAGAGTTATTGACAAAGGCATTTTTAAACAAAACTCCCTCAGCGGCGAGTTTATCTATATTTGGTGTTTGGTTTAATCCAAATCCATAAGCACTTATCGCCTGGTAAGCATGATCATCACTTAGAATAAAAACAATGTTTGGGCGCTGCTGAGAATATAGTCCGGAAGAAAATCCAAATAGTAAAAATAATGCAAATGTTCTTTTCATATTGTTGATGGAATTTTAAAAACTATACAAAAACAGACGGTTTGATTAGCGGGTAGTTGACTATTTTCAATGCCTGTTTTAGGTAAAATAATGTTGAGTTTTCAGTTGCCAACCAAAATTAACCCTTTGTTATCTTTAGAAATAAACTGATTGTACCAATAAACCTACAATAATTACCATTAGCCAATGAAATATCATAGGATCACTCCAAGGCTCAAAGACTTAGTTACTGTGATTGAGGATATAGGGCAAATACTTATTGAAAATTTGTTTAGAAATTTCTATGGGATCACCCTTAGTCACCACAGGAAAAGTATTCGTATTATGCGACCAATTTTTTTCCCATGTGCAAGACGATTCCAGGAAAGCAGTCCTATCCCAATTCTCATTTTTCTGCATAGCCGACTCCACCTGATCAAAGAATTTATTCCATCGAACCAAATGATAATCTGTAAACATACCAGCCCATTGTTTATAAGCATAGTTATTCAAATCATCAAATTGACCTTCTGTGCATTTCTCTCCCCAAAGCGTTATTAAATTCCGGGCATTCCATTCGTACAGATTTTTTTCTTGTTTGTTATCCCCCCATTTTTTTGCACTTTCCACCCATTGTCCCAAAAGGTATTCTTTCTTCGTTGAAAGTAAAATGTCGAAATCTTTAATCAAAATGAGATACAACGATTTCAGTTTCAGAAACTCTTTTACATCTTTCTTCTTATAGGCGTTTTCCAAATCCAGAATCCAATAATAGGCTAATGGACTTATGTACTGCCTGGTAAGATTTACTACATCGAATTGATACGTATCTAAATTTTTGAAATCATTGGAGCAATTCAATAAATCTTTCAATGCATCGCCCAAAATTTTATTATCATAGTCAGGAATTGGACTGGTACGATACGTCATTTTCGGATTGTAAAATCCAGGTCTTTCACACAAATAAGTTCCTGTTTGTTTGTGTGAATTATAAACGGTTTTAAGCATACCGTCCCAGGCTTTTAGTGCAGATTCATTTTTCTTACCATACCTGTTTGTGACATAACTACTTATCCATTCTTTTGCATTAGGGATCTGTTTTTCCCAAATCATATTCATCACAAATTCCTGCACAACAGGATTATTTCCAAAATACTCCATAGCCATTCCTATTCCTGAAAGATCACCTCTATCAGGGCTATTTATTGCATCTTTCAAATGAAAAGTCATATCCTGCAATTTGCCGCTCATGCTAGTTCTACCACCAAAATTTTGAAGAACATTCCATATCCAGGGTTTGCCAAAAAACGCTGATTGTTTCTTCCAAACGGGATTCACTTCTCCATATAAATCCAGTATCATCATTTTATCATTTGGCACTCCGCCAAGCAACGCTCTCACTTGCGGCTCCTGCCAAAAATTATCAATGCTATAGTATAAAAACCAGGCTTGCATAACCCATACTGCTTTGGGATCTTCATCGGCCATCGACTGATAAACAGACTTGCTCATGTTTGTCAAAAACTTTGGATCATTACTATCCGGATTTACTTCGTTAAAGCAGTCTGCAGAATAATAATGATCCGTTCCATACATTGCTGTCTGCTTTTTAATAAACAGTTTTCCAATCCGCTGAAACAATTCATCTGTCGGATCTAAGAAAGTAGTACCACCAAAACCAGCCGACCAATTTCCTGTTTTATGAAGTTTAGCTTTCGGATAAACTTCTTTGATATATTCAGGCACATGCCCGGTAAATGCCTGCAGTATCGGCTTCATACCTAAATCACGCTCCCTTTTTAGGATCTTTTGTTCAAGCACCTTGTGCTTTTCTATCCATGATTTTGGCAAGGGACCTCCCAAACCATCAATATTTCCCATCCATGACCACGGTAAAAAGGCTGGCCCCACAAGAAAATCATCTATTTGCTTTTGACTTAGTCCGAGTTCTTTATATACTTCCGTCCAAACCGCTTCCTGGCCCGTAATAGCCAGGGGAAAATTGACTCCATTCATAGCCATCCAGTCTATCTGACGCTCCCATTTCTTCCAATCCCACCAGGCCATTGTATAACTGAAGGTGCAAACGTTAAAGAAATACCTGTAGTTAAATTGGGTCTCAACCTTGTCGGTGGATGAAGGCAGTGGTAATTTTTTGGGGAGTGGAATCTGCTCGTCAATAATAGAAAATTGTGAGTTACAATATTTTTTTAAATACCAATTTAAACCAGAAGCTAGTGAAACACCTCCGGATCCTTTGATCAGAATTTTGTCGCCAGTTTTAGAGATTTCAAAAAAATCTTTTGAAGCGACTTTTTCCTCCAATTTAAATACAAAATCATTTGACCTTTCTCCCAAAACCCTTTTTGCAAGGTCATAAGCATTTTTAAGTTCGGTGGTATTTTTTTCTTCGTGACTGTCCACTTTATTATCTGCATTGCTCGTAAAAAAAGCAAATAATAAAAGTACCATCATTACAGATTTTCTTCTATTCGGTTTCATCGTTTTGTTTTATCATTTTTATTTAGCAATAACCCTTACATCAGCCCAATCAGCTTTAACTTCTTTACCATCAACAGTAAGTAGAATATATTTTACGCCGGCAACATTAATGTCAATTTTGGCTGATGAATCTTTCCCCATCTTCCCACTATCATAAAGAACCTGACCGCCAAAAAAATCACCATCATACACTTTGAAATGGGCTGTTTCCTTACCCTTGTACGAATCATCAATACCGATAACTGCCTCAAAACGTTCAGCCTTTCCATCAAGTTTAAACATGATTCTTGAGCCTGTTAAACATCCAAGACCTTTTTTATATTTTATTCCTCTGACAGAAATAGTCTGCCTGTCCACATTTTTGTCTTTTTGCGGTGCACCTCCCTGCTTCATGAGGTAGTAAAAATCACTTAGCCAGGTGGTGCCACTTTTGGTAACTGTATATTTTTCAAAAGGAACAGGGCTAGGACCTGCAATTAAACTTCCACCCGGCGTTCCAACTTTTATCAGCATGTGCCCATATTGAGGAAGCCGTTCGGCCACAAAAAAATCCTTGAAAGATCCGAGGCTTTTTTCTTGCCAAAGATCCCTGACGTTTTGATCTCCGCTCAACCCGATCTGAGTCCAACGCACCGATACATCCGCACTTTTTCTGCCAATATTTAATAATAATACAGCAGTTGTTCCATCGGATAATGGTTTATTATAAACCTGTTGTTCACCGTTATCAAAAACCTTGTAGCCTTGAAATCCTCTTGGATCCTGGTCTACGGCAATCACTTCCTTTGCATTGAGTATATCACTGACAGAATCAGACATAACCCGCAAATCATTCCCGGCCATCAAAGGTGCAGCCAGTATGCACCATAGACTAAAATGCAATTTATCCTGAACCTGGTTTTTCAGATTTCCAACCTCCAGCATATCCGGATCGTTCCACTGGCCAGGTCCGGCAAATTGCCACAATCCATTAAATGCTGAATCAATGACCGTACTCCCACCGGATGTGCCGGCACAATATAAAACGGATTCCATAGTTGCCCTTATATCATAAGACGTCCTCCATAGATGAGCGAAATCATTTGCGCCCCAACCCCAGGATCCACTTCCAAAATCAG
>JBDSHT010000373.1:0-6225 GCA_039918315.1 Ginsengibacter sp.
TCAATGGTTTGCTGAAGAGAAGCAGATCTTTCGGTGTGCGTTCCGCCAAAACATTCTTGCCAGGTGATAGCCCCAGAACTGTTTATTTTAATAATCCATAAATCCTCATAACCATGATTACCTGTAACGTCGCCTTCGGCTTATAGTGCATAGGAAATAATTATAGTTTTTATTCCTACCCACGTATGCTCCATTATTCTACGATTTGAAAAATAAATAAGTTTACTTTTAATAAAATTACCAGTTATAAATATTGCTTCCATGCAGTCTATAACAACATTTATAATAGATGATGAATTCCAGAGCCGGAATTTTCTACATACAATGTTGCAGCAATATTTTCCTGAAATCATGGTTCTCGGTGAAGCATCTTCAGTGCAGGAAGGATTAGAAGGAATAAATGAACACAATCCCAATATTGTTTTCCTGGATATTCAACTGAAGGAAGAAACGGGATTCGACCTTCTTAATTGTCTTCCAAAAATAGATTTTGCTCTCATTTTTGTAACTGCCTATAACCAATATGCTCTTAAAGCATTTCGGTTTAATGCTATTGATTATCTACTGAAACCAATAATTCCGGAAGAGTTAATAGATGCGGTAAATAAAGTAAAACAAAGAATAGCCTCAACAACAACTGATTCAAAGAGATTGGTTGATCAACTGTACAAGGATATACAAGATCCCAAAAAAATTCATGATAAGATTGCTATTTCTACTTCAGATGGATTCAACATTATTCCTATTAATGAAATAATCTATTGCCAAGCAATCAGTAACTACACCAGGTTTCATCTCGCTGACAGGAGGTCTATTTTATCAAGCTATACTTTAAAGCAGTACGACGAACTATTAACTGCTCAATCTTTCTTTAGGGCGCACCGCTCCTATCTCGTTAATATGGCGCATGTAAAAATGTATAAAAAAGGAGACGGCGGTGAAATTGTAATGAGCAATGGCGATGAAATTGAGCTTTCACGCACGCACAAAGCTGAGTTCCTACAACTTTTAAATATCAGGTGATGGGAAAATTATTTTTCCAAATTCTCTTTTATTTTTTATGCAATTTGACACTTGTATCTAAGGTGTATTCCCAACATTTTTTTTACAAGCTTTATAATATGAATGATGGTTTGCCTGGTACACAAATTTATAATGTATTTGAAGATAGAAATGGCTATTTGTGGGTAAGTAGTAATGAGGGAGTAAGCCGTTTCGATGGCAGGCAATTTATAAATTATGGTCTTAACGAAGGAGTCCCATCCATTTCAAGTAATATTTGTTTCCAGGATTCACAATTACGTTTATGGGTTTGCACCCGTACAGGGATAGCTCAATTCAAGAACGAACGGTTTGTTTCATACCCTACAAGTGATAACCAAATCAATTTGTACGTTTTCAATATAATAGAAACAAAAGAAAAAAAAATATGGGCGCTAACTGGTCAGGGAACTTATGAATTTACAGGGACACAATGGAAAAAGATAAGGCTTTACCCAGGGTTTGAAAACATGCAATGCAGAAACATCATAGAAAAGGATAGTAGTATGTATGTCAACTATGGTAATGCTATTTCTTACAGGCGTAACAACGAGAAATGGACTTTACTTTCTACGAATCAGAAATACGGTTCTCTATTTAATAAAATGGAATTATATGAAAATGAAATATGGGTAAGTACCGCAGATAATATTTTCAAAATCAGCAATAATCAATTGACTCCACTTTATAAAAAAGACTTTATTCCAAAGGGGTATTTTGATTATTTTGTAGATACTGATAATCGTCTTTGGCTCGCCGGGGATGGTTATTTAAAAGTTTCAAGAGCAGGTGATTGGACACATTTCACACAAGTTGGAAATCAATATCATTATTCCAATGTTTGGGAAGATACCAATAGTAATATCTGGGTAGGAACAGACGAAGGTTTAATTAAATTAAAGGACGTTTCCTATACAGATATATTAGCACAAAACTCTGTTCGCCCTAATGCAATAAATAATATCATCGCACTATCCCATGGCGGAATAATGGTCTCATCCAATGGTTTACTAACCTATGCTAATAATAAGTTTAATAAAATTTCTCCCCCACCTGCACATTCCGATACAAATTATTATAAAGATCCGGTGGATGCATATACATTTAAGGACTCTACTTTATGGTTGGCAACCCGATTTAATAAATTGCTAAGTTTCGATGGTAAAACTTTAACCGATCATTCGGATTTAATGCATGTAGGCCCTAATGGGAATGTATATAGCATGGCATACATTAAAAGCCGAAACCAGTTTTTCATTTGTGCCGATTCCACTTTATTAGTCGGTAACAATTCGGGGTTCTCAGTCTTTAATCCACGCAATACCCCATTACCAAAGGGGAATACGACCCTGATTCATTTGCTACCCAATAATATTTTACTATTATTTATTGAAGGAAAAGGAGCCTATGGTATCGATTCTGCCAATAATCTTTTTTCATTAAATAAAGAATTGAAAATAGATGCAGACAATAAGGAAAATAAAAAAGGTATTATTTTTTATGACGATAATGCACAACACATTTGGGTCTCTTTTCCCGGGCTCGGAATAGAAGAATATGGGTTTGCAAAAAATAAAATTCCATTTTTAAAAGCTCATTTCGATGTGAGTATCGGTTTACAGAGTAATCATGTCTTGAGCATGACAAGTGATGGGCAAAACCGGATGTGGATTGCTACCAATAAGGGAATTGATATTTTGCAATTAAACAAAAATGGTGAATGGGAAATTTTCAATTTTGCTAAAACGGAAGAACTGGGTATTAAGCAAGTTGAATTTGAAAGGTTGATCAGGGACCCAAAGGGGAATGTATGGTTTTCATCACCTGTAAATATGTTTCGTTTTAATATTGATTCTATCAGGCTTACAAAAAAGGCACCACGCGTAATAATAGAAAAAATTTCCCTCGATTTTAAAGAAACTAACTGGAGTAAATTAACCGATTCATTATACAGTTATTATCAATTGCCCTGGCAGCCAGAATTACGATATAATCAGAATTCATTAGGGATTTCTTTCAACGCGACAGATCTTTCAACTGCATCTCCCCTTCCTGAATATTCCTATAAATTATTACCGCTTAATACTTCCTGGAGTGCACCTTCAAAATCAAAATTTGTATCCCTGGCAGAATTACCTGCAGGCAAATATCAATTCATGGTAAAGGCAAAGGACAGGGCTTCGGGCTGGAGTACACCTGCTTTATTTAGCTTTACTATAAATCCGCCGTTTTGGAACCTTTGGTGGTTCAAACTTATAATCATTGCTTTAACGGCATTCATCATCATAAGGCTTTTCATGGCAAGAATAGAAAGAATAAAAAATGATGCGAATGTAGCAACACAATTAAAAGAATTAGAAATGAAGGCATTGAAAGCACAGATGAATCCGCACTTTGTTTTTAATGCTATTAATTCTATACAGGCATTGGTAGCAAATGATAAAAAGGCGGAAGGCATTCATTATATCGGATCCTTTTCCCGGCTATTGCGCCAGGTATTTGATAATTCCGAAAAAGATCTTATAAGCCTCGATAAAGAACTAGAAACAGTCGGCCTTTACATTCAGCTTGAAACACTAAGACTTAATATGGAATTACATTACAACAAAAATATTGCTGAGAATGTGATTACTGAACACGAAAAAATACCACCGCTGTTATTACAACCTTTCGTAGAAAATGCATTATGGCATGGGCTTAGTTTTAAAAAAGGAAGAAAAGAAATTACCATTACTATTTCTACTAATGATCAATGGCTGATATGCGAAATAACTGATAATGGTATTGGCCGTTCAAAGGCATTGGAACTGAAAGAAAAATCCACCGTCATTCATTTATCTAAAGGCATTGAGATCACAAGGAAAAGATTAATTGATTTTAACGGAGATACAATTTTTGCGCCGTTTGAATTCACAGATCTTTTCGATGAAAATAATAACCCCTGTGGGACCACGGTTAAGCTGCACATCAAAAGGAAAACAACTTCTTCCTGATCTTCTCTTTACTAAATAAGTATAGCATATTTAATATGCATTTGCTACTCTTCGCTAAATAGCTTCAAACCGGAAAAGACATCTGTGTATTTTTAATTATGGACTTTTTTTTGGGTCTACTGATTTTATTGATTACAATAATTATCGGCATATTTTGGAAACCAATCATGCATCGGATTTTCCATAATAAAAATAGAAACAAAAGATAGCTCCTGTTTAATCAAGTAATTGAAATCAAGTATAGCCAAGTCCATCCTAAGGAAAGAATCATACTCTGTACTCAATTGTAATTGTTTATCTACAAAGACAATTAGTAATAACACTAATGTTTATTAACTATAAAAAAAATAATAATGAAAACAAAAAATCTACTACTGCCTGGTATTGCGATACTGGGCACGCTGCTCTTCACAGCATGTAAGAAAAATCCCATTGACCTCTGTGATGGTAATGAAACAATTGTGTCCACCACCAAAGTTTTTGCCACCGGATTTAATAATCCACGCGGTTTAAAATTTGGACCCGATGGCTACCTTTATGTTGCAGAAGGAGGTGTCGGAGGAAGCAATTCTTCAACAACCTGCACACAAGTGATACCACCAATTGGCCCTTATTTGGGTAGTGTAACAGGTAGTCGAATTTCACGCGTTGATCGTACCGGTAATGTTTCAACCTGGGTAGATAATCTTCCTTCAAGCCAAACAGCGGCAGCCAGCGGCGGCTTCGTATCCGGCGTAGGCGACATCGCGTTTGTAGGTAATACGTTATACGCAGTGTTAGCAGGTGCAGGATGCTCACATGGAGTTCCCTCAATTCCTAATGGTGTGATTAAAATAAATGCTAACCGATCATGGCAAATGCTCGCCAACCTGAGTGAATATCAAATGTCTCATCCTGTTGCTAATCCAGAGCCAGATGACTTTGAGCCGGATGGCACCTGGTATAGTATGGAAAATGTAAATGGAAGTCTGTATGCCGTTGAGCCTAATCATGGTGAATTAGATAAAATAACTACCGATGGCCACATCAGTCGTATTGCCGATATTTCTGCAAGCCAGGGTCATATTGTTCCTACTGTGATGGCATATCATAACGGTAATTTCTACGTAGGAAACCTGGGGCTCTTTGGTGACCCTACGAGCGTTTCCAACGTTTATAAAATAACCCCTGGTGGTCAATTGAGTGTTGCTGCCACCGGGTTTAAAATGATACTTGGCCTTACTTTCGATAACCTCGGAGGAATGTATGTGCTGGAAAGTACTACCAATAATCTATTTCCTACACCGGGTACCGGTGATGTAGTGAGGATAGACCGCTCAGGTGCCCGGCAGGTAGTCGTATCTGGTCTCAACCTTCCTACCGGAATGACCTTTGGCCCTGATCATAAATTATATATTTCCAACTGGGGATTCGGTATGCCGCCTGTTGGTGGCGGACAAATATTACAGGTAAGCTTTTCTTGCGACCAGATTAAAGGTGAGCAGAAATAGTAGTTCATAATAATTACTTAGCAGCCAATTCATTCTTTCGGGTTTGAGCTGAAGCAGCCACAGAGTTCCTGGCTGTTTCAGCTCCTTTAACTTTACAGTATTCTATGAATAAAGAAAACTATTGTTTTAAGAATTTCCGCTCTTTTATAAAATACAGTCTTCATGATTCCAAATCAAGTACAGATTTAGGTATTTGCTTATGGGATTATTTAATACATTTATCACAGATCAAAGTGGAAGTTGACAAATCATGATTTACAGACAGGTTTTTTCATCCCGATGTTATGTTTATAACACCGTATGTTGATTACAAATACAGCTTCATCGGGGTCTTACCTCTTTATTTTACCAGTTTTGATAAACATTTGAAGCCTTTGGGTTGGATCATTGGATCGCCAGAATCTCCCAGAAAATACTCTTTTTTAAAAATACTGCGCTTTACAAAAAGATTGAGTTGATTTGAATTTATACGGAGGCCTCGTTAGCGATTTTTGACAACAGCGAGTTTTGCAGTTACATACTCGGCTGAGACAACATGGATATACGTATTTCTAAACGGCAATTCAACACCCCTGCTGTTGTTGGGTGTGTCACGAATGAAAGGAAATTGATAGTTTTTTTCAATGTTGTATAAAAGATGGTAGTAGGTCTACCGCATACGTTGTACAGACAAGGTATGCAAACCACCTGAAGGTGCTGTA
>JBDSHT010000374.1:0-4054 GCA_039918315.1 Ginsengibacter sp.
CCGGTCTGCGCAGCTTGGTCGTAAGCTACCAATATTTTATCGATCGTTTTTCCATTGAGCCATGTACCAATATTGCAAACAGATTTTGTCCATGTATTTACAGTTCCTCTTCCGGCACCAGGGTGCATCGAAATACCGTTAGCATCTTTAGCTCCACAATCTCTAAGTGTAGTTCCATCCGTCATAACAAGATCTATGCTTGCATATCTTCCAAGCGCATTTATAGGAAAATTCCAGAAACTCAATTCAGTATTTGAACTGATGGGAATATTGACATCCCAAACTTTGAAATATGCATACGAACTGGATGAAGACCTGTCCCTGCCTGCAATTTTTACAGAGTATGATCCTCTGTGCGGGCCGGCATTAATAGTTGCGCATGTTGGATTGCTGTAATTGCTTCCGTATTTGGTAACATTCTTTTTTACGTCCGTGGTATTGGACCATGTTGGCTGAGCATCATACTTGGGTTCACTGCTGGTTCTGAAAAAAATTGGACCAACAGAACTGGCAACAGGCATCGTAGCATTTACACCATCCAATTGGTTTATTTGCCTGGTAGCTTTTGATGCAAGTCTTAAATAAAAATCAGAGGAAAGATATGCGCCGTCTGCACTCGTAGTTAAAAAATATTGGTCAGTCGGTATCATGTCGTAACCGTCTGCCATGGGGAGTATTGCAGTGCCTTCGTCGAATTCATCCATCATCGCTATTTCAGCAGTTTTAATATTCAACAGCCTCAGATTATAAGCCTGTCTCCATAAAAAATTTCCTTTGTTCCTGGATATTTGATTTTGTGTTCCACCATTCCAGTTTGACCAGGCGAACCCGGGAAAAATTACCGGCTGGTACGCAAGACCGTTAGAGTTGCAATAACTCAGATCAGGACTCAGGAAATTATTTTTAAAATTATCCGTTGACGTTTGATCAGTATAAGCTCCCACCGACCAGGGCGAAATCATATTCCCGGCTTTATACGTATTGATCCATCCAGGATTAGAAGCTCCTGTACCAGTACGCCAACCTGTTGGTACTCCAATAATAACATACACTCCCTGTGCCTTAAACCAATTGATCAAATCCAGTTGTATAGCGGCACTTCCTATAACATGATTGTATCCAATTCCCCAAATCTGAACAACAGGTTTTCCATTCTGCATTGCATACATAGGTGAAGAAGTGAGGTTGAGGTTGGCAATAATATTATTTTGCCAGTCGCCTTTAATGGAATCAAATCTTACCTGGTCTGAGGCAGCGGGAACATTGCCTAAACCACTAAGGTCATATACTAAATAAAACATCCTTTGGTAGGTCTCTGCAGATTGCCTCACATGAAGCGCCATGGAATCACGGTTAGCCTTAAACAAAGGATCTACTAAAACCTCCCAAATAAATCTTTGAAAAGCGACACCGTCGATACCATTTGCCTGCATCAATGCAAAATGTTTATCAGTTACATCTTGTTTGTATGATGAAAATAATTTAGCAGGATTGCCATTTCCCTGGTTGGCAAAATTTGTTGAAAATAAACTGGAAGAGTCATAGATGGAAACATCAGGGTAAGCCTCAAACGTTAGGTTGGGATTTGGATTGGGTGTAACCCCTGCCTTTGGAATATTTCCCGAAGCCCAATGAGTCCAGCGATTAATGGGAGCTCCATCTCCGGTGGCGGAAAACCAGCCCTGGTAACCACATACTACTTTGCCGATTATAGAACTTGGGTCCACCGGAGCCTGCGCGAATGTTTGATTAGAAAGAAAAAAAGAAAAACTAAAAACGATCAATAAGGTACTTAGCTTTTTTAACTCGTTGCCCGAGCTTAATTTTAAATTTGGTGTCATAAAATGATTTAAGGATTAAGGAGTAAATATATAGTTATATTTTACAAAAAAATTAATTCGTAAAGAATTGATTTCTTGAACGAGTAATGTATTTTTTTATTGTACAACATACTTTTTAGAAAAAAAAAGTGGTTATTAACTCTGAAAAGATGGTCGCCAGCCATCCGTATTTTTGCACTACAAAACCGAAACGGGTTTCAATATTTTTTAATGAATTTACCTTATTCACTCAGAGCATTACACTACCGGAATTTTAGATTGTTTGTATGGGGACAATCTGTTTCACTGATTGGCACATGGATGCAACGAATTGCGGTGAGTTGGTTAGTGTATGAATTAACAGGGTCCGCATTCATGCTGGGTTTGGTCGCATTTGCCGGGCAGATTCCTATGCTTCTTTTATCGCCGTATTCAGGAGCTTATGTCGATAGGCACAGCCGGTACAAAACTTTAATGGCCACACAAGTTGCATCAATGATACAGGCTGGTTTACTGGCCTTTGTAGTGCTATTTAATTATTATAATGTTACGGTCATTATTATCTTAAGCATCATGCTTGGCATTATCAATTCCTTCGATAATCCTTCGCGCCAATCGCTTATGATCCTGATGGTGGACAATAAAAAAGATTTGCAGAATGCAATTGCTATTAATTCTTCCATGGTTACTTTGGCAAGGTTGGTAGGGCCCGCAGTGGCGGGAATATTGCTGAGTACCGTGGGAGAAGGAATTTGTTTTCTTATCAATTTTTTAAGTTTTATTGCGGTTATTTATTCGCTGCTGCGCATGAAAATTGTTATGCCGGATCGGCAAAAAAATGTTGAACCAATCTGGATGAATTTACGGCAAGGATATATTTACCTGAAGCGCAGTCCCGGCCTTTGGTATGTTATTTTTTTAATGGCACTCCTCAGTTTATTGGTTTCTCCGTACACCACATTGTTTCCCATTTATGCACGGGAAGTATTCAATGGTGATGTTACTACATTTAGTTGGTTGAATAGTATCTCGGGGCTGGGAGCTTTAATGGGCGCCATTTACATGACAACCTTACGAACAGAAAAAAAGCTTTTAAAAATTATTGCCATCGCTGCGCTGTTACTTTCTGTGAACCTGCTTTTGTTTTCTTATACACCTAATTTTCCCCTGGCTTTGTTTTTTGTAATGCTGGCAGAGTGTGGAATGCTCATTACCATTTCTGCGGGCAACACGTATATTCAAACCCACGTGGAAGAAAATATGCGTGGTCGTGTAATCAGTTATTTTGTGATGGCGTTTGCCGGTATGCAACCCATTGGAAGTTTAATAGTGGGAGCCCTGGCACACTTTACCAGCGCACCTTTCACCCTATTGCTCGAAGGAATCGCGGGAGTGATTACGGTTGTTTTATTTATTCCTTATTTTAAGAAAACTAATTTGCGCGAGGCGATAAAGGACCAGCGATTAAAGATATTGCTAAAATAATTTTAATTGATTTTTGAAGAACTTATTCAAAACATAATTGCGTCTGAACATAGTTTTGCCGGATGGCAATTGGAATTTGTTTTCCTCTTCCTATTTCAAATACTGCTGTCTCGCTATAACGTGAGGCTACAATAATTTCAACACCTTTAGCATGAGTATCAAATAATTCCTGAACCAATTGTGGGGTATTATTATTCTTTGAAAGATGGGAAAGAAGGATGTGCGTCAAAAATTTTGAACGATGGTTATTGAATAACGACAATGCTTCTTTATTGCTAAGATGCCCGTTGCCACCACTGATCCGCCTTTTTAAATGAAACGGATAGTTGCCATTTTGTAACATGTCCTCATCGTAATTTGCTTCTAAAAAAGCCGCATGACATTGCCGGAAATGATCGGTTAGATTTTGACAAATCTTTCCGATATCGGTGAATACACCTACGTTGATTCCTTTATAACTAATCATAAAACTATACGGGTCGCAGGCATCGTGGTATTTTGGGAAAGTAGTGATGCATAAACCACCAACACAAATTTTTTCAAATGCTTTGAAAGAAGAAGCAAGATGAGGTGCGATACCGATGTTTGAAATTTTTAAAACAGCAGGTGTAATAAAAACCATTAACTGGTATTTTTTTGATAAAACAGCAATGCCTTTTATATGATCCGAATGTTCGTGCGAAACAAAAATCGCTTTTACCTTTTGCATACTTAATCCCAACCGGCTCATTCGTTTTTCTACTTCGCGG
>JBDSHT010000375.1:0-3857 GCA_039918315.1 Ginsengibacter sp.
GATGAGGCCATGCAGGAGCGAATTGAGCTCATCATTTACAAACTACATTTTCGCGGACTTACAGAAGATTTTATCGAATGGAAAAACGGAAGCTGCGAACTTTTACAAGGAGCATTGTTGGTGTGCAAATATTGTTATCCTGAAAATTTACAAACTGCGGCATTACAGGAAATAGAAAAAATAAGAAGAAATATTTGGCTTGAATTAAATAGTTATCTGACTCCGTTAGAACAGGTAAATGTAGTTTCAGGAATTATTTACAGTTATTACAATTTGAAAGGGAATGAAATGAGTTACGATGTGAAAGACGATTTTCTCCTTACCAAATTATTGGAAAATAAAAGAGGAAATGCACTTTCAAATGGATTGCTCTATCTCATATTATGCGAACTGCTTGATGTACCAGCCAAAGCCTTACAAATTCCAAAACAATTTATCTTAGGTTACTTCGATATTCATTATAATTATCCAGACCCTACCAAACAAAAAAGCGAGAAGATAAATTTTTATATCGATCCGTTGAATGGGCATGTGTATTCTCAAAAAGATGTAGAAAGCTATTTCAAAAGAATTGCAACAGAACCCCTGCCCCACTACTTTAATCCAATTGACAACAAAAAAGTAATTCAGCATTTACTTCGTGAATTCTCAAAATGTTTTTCTTCTGCAAATAACCTTTACAAAAAAAATGATCTCCTCGAGTTGTCAAATTTGCTGGAAGATTAGATTTGCAGGAATTTATTTTTATCCTTTTTTCAAATTCTTTTTAAATGATTTATCAATCTCCTGTTGGCTTATTAAAAATAAATTTTGATAACGATGGAGTTTATGAAATTATTTATTGCGACGAAGAAACATCCGGATCAACTGCAAAAGATGAGGTCGAAACATCTCAGGAGAATACTAAGTTCTCAGATTCTATAAGGCAACAATTTGATGAATATTTTTCCGGAAAAAGACTTGAGTTCGATTTTCCTTTTCATCAACGAGGCACTGTATTTCAAAAACAGGTTTGGGCTCAATTGGTAAAAATCCCTTACGGTTCCACAATCAGTTATTTACAACTAAGCAAACGAATAGACAATCTAAAAGCAATAAGGGCTGTAGGTACAGCCAATGGGCGTAACAATCTGTCAATAGTGGTGCCCTGCCATAGAGTGATAGGAAGCAATGGGAATTTAACGGGTTATGCGGGAGGCCTATGGCGAAAGCAATGGCTACTGGAACATGAAAGTAAATTTGCGCATGGCACACGTTTACTATTTTAAATTATTTTTTCGTTAGGAAAAATTTAGCTAATTAATTGAGTGCTACACTTTTAAAAAATAAAAACATTATGAAATTTCTCAAAACAATTCTTGCCGTTTTATTGAGTTTGATAACTCTAATTTTTACCTCGTGCAAGCAGGGAGATAATCAATCAGCACAGCCTGGCAAAACTGATTCTACGCAGGAAAATAATCTTTACACAAAATATAAATTGCAAAATATTAAGCTCCCTACGGGCTTTAAAATTGAAGTGTATGCGGAGGTTCCCGGCGCACGGAGCATGACTTTATCACCCAGTGGAACTTTGTTTGTTGGAACTATCAAGAGCAAAGTTTTCGCGGTTACTCAAGATACAAATAGTAGAAAAGCAGGCAAAGTTTATGAAATAGCAAATGGCCTGAATGCCCCGAATGGCGTGGCTTTTAAAGATGGCAGCTTATACATCGCTGCCACATCCACTCTATATAAAATGGATAACATTGAAGCAAATTTGACGAACCCTTCTAAACCGGTAATTGTGTATGACAAATATCCACCAGAGAGTCATCATGGCAATCGTTTCATCGCATTTGGTCCTGATGGGAAATTGTATGTTGCCATTGGAGCTCCGTGCAATATTTGTGAACCAAAAAAACCAGATTATGCTTCTATAACCCGTATCAATCCGGATGGTACCGGCTATGAAATTTATGCATCGGGTATTAGAAATACTGTAGGATTTGACTGGCAGCCACAAACAAATAATCTTTGGTTTACTGATAATGGACGTGATAATTTAGGTGATGATATTCCAAATGATGAACTTAATATGGCTTCAAAAGCAGGAATGAATTTTGGCTACCCATACTGCCACCAGGGCACTATACTTGATGAGGAATTTGGTAAAGGAAAAAGTTGCGCAGACTATACAGCTCCTGAACAATTGATGGGACCGCATGTTGCAGCTTTGGGTATGCGGTTTAATAAAAATAATAAATTTCCTGCTGAATATTCCAATGCGGTTTTTATTGCGCAACACGGAAGTTGGAATCGTAGTACGCCAATTGGATACCGCTTGATGGTGGTAAAATTTGCTGCAGATGGAACTTCACTAAAACCTGAAATTTTTGCCGAAGGCTGGTTACAAAAAGTGAGGGATGTCGCTGGCCGACCAGTGGATATTCAATTTTTAAAGGATGGTTCTATGTTAGTGAGTGATGATTACGCGGGCGCGATTTATAGAATTTATTACGGTCAATAATTTTTAGATAATTTATTAAATAGAAAGACTGCTGTTGTGCTTTAAAAGCAAACCCCCAATAAATAGAAATAAATGGAAGCCCCCCAAATTCATCAGGAAGATCACATGAAAAGTTCAGATTTTCTAAGAGATGTGGTGATAGGCATGAGCGATGGGCTCACTGTTCCATTTGCTTTAGCAGCGGGACTTACAGGGGTTGTTGCCTCCAGCAACATCATCACGATAGCAGGCATTGCAGAAATTGTTGCCGGAAGTATTGCAATGGGTCTTGGAGGTTATTTGGCAGGACAAACTGAGAATGATCATTACCACAGTGAATTAAAAAGAGAATATGAAGAAGTGGAGAGAGTTCCGGATATGGAGAAAAAAGAAGTAAAAGATTTTTTTGCCAACATCGGATTGAGTGAGGAATTACAGGATTTGGCAACAGAAGAAATTTCTAAAGAGAAAAAGAGCTGGGTGGATTTCATGATGAAATTTGAACTCGGCTTGGAGAAACCCGATCCGAAAAGAGCAACCAAAAGTGCTTTGAACATTGGGATATCTTATGCTGTTGGAGGCATCATTCCATTGAGTCCATACTTTTTTATTTCTAATTCTTCCGAGGCTCTACCCTATTCTGTAGTCACTACCCTCGCCTGCCTTTTTATATTTGGCTTTTTCAAAAGTAAAGTCACTGGTATTCCTGTTTGGCAAGGTGCTTTAAAAGTAATGCTCATCGGCGCATTAGCCGCCGGCGCTGCATACGGTGTCGCTTTACTATTTAAGTAAATAATAATTTATAAAATTAAATTATAAACGTAAAAACAACAGTGCATTTACTATCGTACATGCAAGAGTACTCGATTTTCTATTCCAATAAAATATTCAACTTAACACTGCGTTTTATAGATGCTAAACGCAGTTGCTAACCTAATTTTTTTAACCTCTGAAACCACAAGAATTTAATGTCCAATTTTGGGCAACCTCAAGAATTTTTTCCCAAACCAACGCTTTTTATCCATTGATAAGCTACCAGTAAAACGGTGCGTGTGTCATTGTGATTTTAAATTAACTGTATGGATAATCAGTTTTTGAATTTTGGATATAGGCTGCCTGAAAGGGCAGCTTTTTTTATTGGGTTAACTTTCCAAAGAATGTTTTTTATCGAGCCTTACATTCTCAATTGTCCAGGTGATTTTCTTTTTAAACTCATGCTTGCGCACCATACAATTGTGCTTGAAACAAATGTTGCACGAAAAATCCATGCATCCATCTGAATGAATAAAAAACTCAACTGATTCGCCAAACTCATTTCGTATTAATGAAGCAAGGGCTTCAATCTCAGCATGGGCTTCATTCACATTCA
>JBDSHT010000376.1:0-7567 GCA_039918315.1 Ginsengibacter sp.
TAATGATAGGTTCCAGAAAATTTTGAACTCCTGAGGGTGCCGATGTTACTCCCTGTCCCTTCCTATACTTTTTAGCTACACTTATCATCAACCAGATAAATAAAGCCATTGCTAAAAAGTTCTGAACCACATTCCGGGTAAGCGAAAAGTCATACACCTGAACTCCTTCTTCTACCGGAACAATCGTTTTTCCGCCTACTAATTTATATCCATCATATTCTTCTTCGCCCTCATGGCCAAACCTTGATGAAGAAAACATTGAGAATCCGTTTTGGGGAGAATATAATATCACAGGCAAATGAATGGTTGCGTGAAAATCTCCTATCGAAAAAAAATGGAATTCATAAGCATCCTGCACATGGTTCAATATTACAGTAGTAGGATCAAAAACCTCTTTACCATTTTCAGCATCGTGATGTTTTTCCTGGGCAAAACCCATGAAAGATGATGACAGCAAAATAAGACTGAAAACTGCTACCAGCAAGGATTTTAAACTTCTAAAAACCATATTTTCGCTAAATTTTGCGCAAAGATAAGGAGTTTGGGTGATTGAAAAAAAGGAGAAAGGCTGAAATTATCGATTTTTTCAAATTGCCTTTTGATCGTGATTCAATTCTAAGAAACAGAACTTGAATCACATATTTTTAAACTGCGAAGGATCAACGTCCTTTCACTGATTTAGTTTTTATAGTTGCATCAATTCGGAATTTTTTAATATAAATTCGTTCATTGTTCCCAATTCGATTATGCTACTTAGTTGTATTACCTTTTAAAAAACAATAAATGAAAAGACTTGCCACCACCACCATTGCCATTTCAATTTTCGCTCTTATCATTGCTTTTTTTGGCGCTAACCAAATATTAAATGCCAATTCGCTCGTAGCAAACGCTCCTGCTTCTGTTCCCCGGTCGTTGGCAAAAATTTGGGTTTACATCTCAGGAGGCCTTTTAATATTGAGTGCTATCGCCTTCATTATTGACAGGATGGCAAAGCCTGCCGGATATATTATTGCTATCGTTTTGCTTTTGATTGTGTTTACAATCCATATCCCTAATATAATAAATGCAACCGTGGCACCTGCAAGAATGTTGTACTTAACCAATGCATTAAAGGATTCCGCTATGGCAATGGCCGCCATTATAATTGGGAATTTATCGAAGCATTGATTTTTTTATTAATTACTTATTTCACACAAATTTTCAAAGCAGGCTGGCGGTGCAATGTATCTTTGCATAACAAGCATGGCCACCATAAAAAAAATATTATCTCTCCCTTTTATTGCACTAATAAGGTTGTACCAAATGGTGATTTCGCCGTGGCTGGGACCGTCTTGCAGATACACACCAACCTGCTCCCAATATGGGCTGGAAGCATTTAATAAGTATGGACCTATAAAGGGTTTTTGGCTTACGCTAAAAAGGATTGCAAGGTGTAATCCCTGGGGCGGGCATGGACACGATCCCGTGCCATGAAATCAGTTTTGTAAATGCTATTCATAAAACAAAATCCGCTTGTAAAATTCTCGAAGCCAATTAATTTAATTGGGACACAAGCTCAACTCCGGCGTTTTTTGAAATGATTCTGCCAAAGTAAAACCACCAGACTAACCGACAGGAAGATGATTTATATCGTCAGAAACTTTAGTAGTCTTCTTTTTTGGATCAGGAGGAGTTGACGATAAATTACCATCTTCATCCAAATAAGCAATCATGCTATCAAGATTATTTCCGCTCTCACTACTTTCAGAACGGTTTGACCTACGCTCAGCTTTTTCCTTTCTAATCTGGCGCTTTTTCTTTTCTCTTTCTTTTTTATTCCAGGTTTCTGCCATATATAATTAGTATTTTATTTTAAAAATTTGAAAACAGATACAGTCGAAATACGTGGTTCACTAACTAGAACCAATCAAAAAATAACAAGGTTCTTTGCCGGGCTGCTCAAAGGTACAAAATTATTTGTCGATAGTTTTTCAAGTCTTAAGATATTGAAATCTTATTAACAAATTAGTGATACAAAAAAACCGCCATCATCAAAGACAGCGGCTTAAAAATATTGTTTTTATTTATCCCTTCTCAAAAAGTTCTGCAACTTTTTTCCAGTTTACTACATTCCAAAAAGCTTTTAAATAATCAGGCCTTTTATTCTGATATTTTAAATAATAGGCATGCTCCCAAACGTCACAGCCCAATATGGGCGTGCATTTGCATTCAGCAATATCCATAAGAGGATTATCTTGATTTGGGGTGGAACAAATAGTTAATTTACCTCCGTTGACACCAAGCCATGCCCAGCCGCTTCCAAACCTGCTGCCGCCGGCTGCGTTAAATTTTTCCTGCATTGCTTCAAAAGAACCAAATGCTTCGTCAATAGCCGCAGCTAATTTTCCTTCTGGTTTTCCACCACCACTAGGGGATAATATTTCCCAAAAGAAACTATGGTTCCAATGTCCGCCGCCATTATTTCTGATGGCAGGAGAAAGGCTTCCTGCATTTGCAACCAATTCTTCCAGTGATTTATTTTCGTTTTCCGTCCCCGCGATTGCGTTGTTTAAATTATTTACATAACCTTGGTGATGTTTGTCATGATGGATTTCCATAGTCTGCTTATCAATGTGAGGCTCAAGTGCGTCGAAAGAATACGGAAGATCCGGTAGTGTGAATGCCATAATATTTATTTTAAAAGTGAATAATCGTAGAGGGTCAAATTTACTGAGTATCTGAGAATAAAACATAAAGTAAAAAATTTATTCCTTTATGCGAAAGCCAGATAACACGTAAGTCGTTTCACAAATTTTAAGCCAACAGAATTTTTTGAAATTTTTACTCTTGCGGAAAAGTCGTCGAATTATTCGTGATAGACTATGGCAGAGGGATCTTTTTTTAAACTTAAAAAAGTTGTGGTCATTAAATAATAAATATCGGGAGGAGTCACATAGACTCAACGCTATTTTAATTCCTCATCTCCGTTTTTTAAAAAAATCTTTGACCAATGCTGCACACTCTTCCGCAAAAATATTTTGTACTACTTCAGTCTTAGGATGTAATAAATTTTTTCCAGGATGTAACGATAATCCCCCATGTTTTTCATCTGAAGCTCCATACACTACTTTCCCGATCTTGCTCCAATATAAAGCACCGCAACACATGGTGCAGGGTTCAATAGTTACATACAATGTAGCATCGGGTAAATATTTGGAACCTAGAAAACCAAATGCGGAAGTGAGCGCAATAATTTCAGCATGAGCTGTGGAATCATTGAGCATTTCTACCTGGTTGTGGCCTCTTGCAATAATTTTATTTTGCATCACAATGACAGCTCCGATGGGCACCTCATCTGCCTCAAGTGCTTTGTTAGCCTCACTTATAGCACTTTTCATAAATCTTTCATCATTATTTTCCATATTGTACTACAGAATTTTTGGTGAAAGTTCCTTAAAGTTTCCGTAATCATTACGAAGTCGAAACAGTTTCTTTAAATTTTGATTGTAAATTCATGTTGTTGATAATCTAATCTTATGGAAGATTTAATAAAACTCAGTAATTTTTACCATCAGGGAAATACGCTCTCGTATAATTTCAGGTTGGAAAGTTTAAAAAAACTTCAGCTTGCTATTTTAAATAATGAAGAGGCTATTTACGATGCGTTATTCTCCGATCTTAAAAAAAGCAAAGAGGAAAGTTGGAGCTCAGAGACAGGGCAAATTTTGGAAGAAATAAAGTTCGCAATAAAACATTTGCATCGATGGATGAAACCTGAAAAAGTATCAACGGGTTTGCTTTCATTTCCTTCCAAAGGAAGGATTTATAAAGACCCGCTGGGAGTTGTATTGATCATCGCGCCATGGAATTATCCGTTGCAACTAATAATGGTTCCGTTAGTGGGAGCTATTGCTGCGGGGAATTGTGTGGTTTTAAAACCTTCTGAATCGGCACCTGCAACAGAAAAATTAATTCTAAAAATCATTAAGGAAACATTCGATGAAGAATACGTTAAAGTAGTGACAGGGGACGGTGCTGAAGTTGTGAATTCCATGATGAGCAATTTTCGTTTCGATCATATATTTTACACAGGCAGCGCACATGTAGGTAAAGAAATATACAAACTGGCGGCAAAAGATCTTATCCCTGTGACGATGGAACTTGGCGGCAAAAGCCCTTGCATTGTTGAAAGTGACGCAATAATAAAAGTAGCTGCCAGAAGAATAGTTTTGGGCAAATTTTTGAATGCGGGACAAACCTGTATCGCGCCGGATTATGTTCTGGTTCATTCATCAAAAAAAGAAGAACTATTGAAGGAAGTGGCATCGGCCATTGAACAATTTTACACTGGCCAACCGCAGACTTCTTATGATTACGGAAAAATAATAAATCAGAAAAGGTTTCAAACTTTGATCGGATTTCTTGAAGAAGGGAATATATATTTCGGGGGTAAATCGTCGGAGGACTCACTCTATATTGAACCAACCATTATTACAGATGTTTCCATGGAAAATAGCATCATGAAAGAAGAAATATTTGGACCCATACTTCCTGTCATTAGTTTTGAAACCACTGAAGAAGCAATGGATATCGTGAGGCAAAATAAAAATCCACTGGCATTTTATTTATTTACAGAAAATAAAAACACGGAAACAGAATGGCTACAGCAAATTCGATTTGGTGGTGGTTGCATCAATAATTGTCTTTTGCATTTCGCAAACAAGAGCATGCCCTTCGGAGGTGTTGGCTACAGTGGCTTTGGTGCCTACCATGGCAAATTCACTTTCAATGTTTTCTCACATTGCAAGTCGGTATTAAAATCAGCTACCTGGCCCGATCCGGGATTTAAATATCCTTCGTTTAAAGGGAAATTAAAATGGTTAAAAAAAGTAATCGGATAAAAAACTATGAGTTTACTCACGAAAATTCTTAAATATAGTTACCGATTTCGCATGAAACTTTCAAAGGCGATTGGCGCTGGCAGGACTTATTCAAATGATCGTAAAATAAAACCTGCAACATCGTTTTATTCATTGCAGGCATCATTGAATTCGGGGGAAATTATTTCAATGGAAAAATACAAGGGCAAAAAAGTATTAATCGTAAATCTTGCCAGCCAATGCGGGTTTACCAGACAATACGAAGAGTTGGAAATGCTTCATCAACAAAATAAACAAGTAGTGGTATTAGGCTTTCCTTCTAACAATTTTGGAGGCCAGGAGCGGGGAAGCGATGAGGAAATAGCCAGTTTTTGCAAAGTAAATTATGGGGTTACTTTTCCGATTTTCAAAAAATATGATGTAAAAGGTTCAAAAAAGCAAAGCGTGTATGCATGGTTGTCTGATAAAAACAAAAATGGGTGGAATGACTTGGAACCGAAATGGAATTTTTACAAATACCTTCTTAATGAAAACGGAGAACTTATTAATATTTATTCTTCCTCAGTTCAGCCGGGTGATATTCCACTTTGATAAAAGTTTGAAGATCTACACCGGGCACTTTTCATGATAATTGATTAACTCAATTGGAGTTTTTTCAAATTCATAACCGCTGTAATGTTTCACAATGTCATCAAGCACTTCTATGATTTCGTCAACTTCTTTTAATGTAACTAATTTGCCACGATACTCTTTTATATTCGGCATCCCTTTTAAATAGTTGGTATAATGCCGCCGCATTTCATTGATGCCCACAACAGGTCCTTTCCATTCGAAAGATTTTATCAAATGCTTCTTACAAACCGCGACCCTTTCTTCCACCGAAGGTGAAGGACGTATTTCTCCTGTTTTCACGTAGTGAGAAATTTCATCAAATATCCAAGGATAACCAATGGCAGCGCGCCCGATCATAATGCCATCTACTCCAAAACGATTTTTATATTCTACCGCTTTTTGAGGAGAATCTATATCGCCATTCCCGAAAATAGGAATCGTAATTCTTGGATTATTTTTGACTTTACCAATCAGTTCCCAGGCTGCACTACCCTTATACATTTGGGTGCGCGTGCGCCCATGAATTGCAAGTGCCTGTATGCCTACATCCTGTAACCGCTCGGCCACTTCTTCAATATTTTTCGTACTCTCATCCCAGCCAAGCCGCGTTTTTACCGTAACAGGAAGTGAAGTACTTTTTACGACCGCACTAGTAAGCCTCACCATCAACGGCACATCTTTAAGTACGCCGGCACCGGCACCACGACAGGCAACTTTTTTTACAGGGCAACCAAAATTGATATCCAACAAATCAGGATTGGTGACATCCACTATTTTTGCGGCAAGCGAAAGGCTTTCTTCATCCCCACCAAATATCTGGATGCCGACCGGCTTTTCATAATCAAAAATATCAAGCTTCTTCCTGCTTTTTATGGCATCCCGAATCAGCCCTTCACTGCTGATAAATTCAGTGTACATAAGATGTGCGCCCTTGTCCTTACACACCGCACGAAACGGCGGGTCACTAACATCTTCCATGGGAGCTAATAACAATGGAAATTCCGGAAGTTCTATTTTACCTATTTTAATCAAGTTGCTTTGTTCTTTTAGTAAGTGTATTTTTTTTAGTTTTTCAGATCGTCCGAATGTTGATTTACCAAAATTCGCTTTTATGATGGCTTATTCCTTATACCAAAAATGGCTGTAAATTTACGCACTTAAAATTTTACAATAATGACGCTTGACCGAAATTCGAAAAATTTTAGCTTTCTTGGGCAAATAGGTATCCTGTTAGGACTGATTGGTGGAGGGCTTCTCGTTGGTTCGGTGATTTCCGCAGGCGTGTGGATAGGAATGACAGGAAGATCCGTTTTCAGTATGGAAAGTGATTTGCAGAATCCAAAATATTACAATGCCTTTTTGATAATGCAGGCTATTTCAACTCTGTTCATGTTCTTTTTACCCGTCATTGTTTTTGCAAAAATTTGTTATAAAGATGCATACCGCTTTTTAGGTTTTAAAACCAGTTTTAATTACAAGCAGGTACTATGGGTGGTTGTTATTTTAGCCCTTACATTTCCGCTTTCGGGTGCCTTGGCCGAACTGACCAAAATAATTCCTATCCCAAAAAATTGGGAGATAAAATTTAAGGCGATGGAGGCTGCCCGCGAAAGCCAGGAAGCAGCAATAATCAATATCAACAGCTTTTATAAATATGCAATGTCTATGTTGATCATTGGCGTGTTGCCAGGAATTTTTGAAGAAGTGCTTTTCCGGGGAGGCATACAAAATATTTTTACCCGTTGGACTAAAAATCCATGGGTAGCGATTATTGCCACCAGCATTATATTTAGCATTATACATCTTTCGTATTATGGCTTTTTTGTGCGCTTTGCATTAGGAATTATATTGGGACTCGTTTTTTATTACAGTGGAAGTTTGTGGCTTGCAATCATTCTACATTTTTTATACAATGGTTTACAGGTCACTGCACTTTATGTTTTAAACCTCAAGCCAGATATGCCAGCATCAAAAGATATAGAACAAAATTTTCCCGCATGGGCGGGAGTGATTGCACTCGCTTTGATTGTTTACGCTTTCAAAAAATTGCGGGACTTATCAACTGAAGAACGAGAGAAATTTGTGTATGAAGAACC
>JBDSHT010000377.1:0-4745 GCA_039918315.1 Ginsengibacter sp.
TTGGGACTTCTATTTATCATCAAGCTTATTCAGCAATAAACCTCCGGACTTGTATATCTGTGTCACTAAAAACACGATGCCTAAAGACCTTGAGCTCTATACTTTGTCAGAAGATAAAAATTTTATGTGCGACAAAAATTCCTTTTTCATCAATGTAAGAACCTGGTCATTCAAGGAAATTATGGTACCTGCCTATCCCGAGAAAAGAGTATATAAAGAAATTAAAAAACAACTGATAGAACGTTATCCAGCGATGAATGGCACCTTTTTAATTTATGAGTACAAGGACGGCAAAAAGGTAAGAATGGAATTACAATAAAGTCTTGATACAACAATTAGATATCACGTTCTAATAAAAATTTAGCCAAATCATTCAAAGGCCTTTTCCTTGCAGAAACCACAGCTACCTCTTCAAGATGATCCATAGCGATTGCCAGGTATTTTTCTTTCAACTCCCTAGCCCAATCATGTATGTCGCACGATTTATAAATATCAAGCATACTTTGAATCTTTTCTTCACTATTGCTTTTCAATAATTTATTGATGGTTTCTTTTTGTTCAGGAGTCGCCACCTTCAAAGCCTGCAACAATAGAAATGTTTTTTTATTGGCCATTATATCACCCCCGGGTTTCTTACCAAATTTTTCAGGATCACCAAATGCATCGAGGTAATCATCCTGCACCTGGAAAGCAATGCCAAGGTTTTTCCCAAATTCATAAAGATGTTGTTGGTTGCCCAAACCAGCACCTCCAAGGATAGCGCCCATCTGCAAACTTGCTGCAAGCATCACGGAAGTTTTCAATCCAATCATTTCCACATAATCTTCCAAATTAATATTCTCCTGATTTTCAAAATCCATATCCAGTTGCTGACCTTCACAAACCTTTTTTGCGGTTGTGCTGAATAGATGTAAAATAGGCCGCAGCGAGTTAACATCGATTTTATTTAAACTCTCGTAAGCAGCCACCAGCAATACATCGCCGGCAAGCAACGCCGTTGAATCTCCATACTTGGTATGCACCGTTTGCATGCTACGCCTTAACGGAGCCTTGTCCATTATATCATCGTGCACAAGGGTAAACGTGTGAAATAATTCTATAGCATCTGCCACATGAAATGCATCATCTATGATGTCGCCAAATAGTTGATTGCCCATCAGGCAAAGTACCGGGCGAATCCGTTTACCCTTCAACGTTAGTAGATATTTAGACGCATCATACAATTTTTCCGGATGACCAGAAAGTTGATTCACATTAAAATGCTCTTCAAACAAAACTGTCAGCTCATTAAATGTCGAAAGCCCTTTAGCTCCGGACGTAAAACTGTCCCGTTGGTGTTGTGGGGGAATCGTATTTGCAAAATTGCCACCATTGGTTTTTCTTTCTTCTTCCATTTCAATTTATTTTTTATATCAGAGTCAACTTCAAAAAAAGCAGACTCCTAATTTTTCCTTTTCTTCTTTTTTGCAGCCTTTTCTCTCAGGCTTTCTTCATTGGGTATCCAGTCAAAATCAAGTTGCCTTTTTTCGAGGTTAGCCGCCACTAATTGTATTTGCACTTTATCCCCCATCCTAAACTTTTTACCCGTTCTGATTCCAACTAATGAATAGTCTGTATCATCATGCCGGAATTCATCATATTCTGAAAGATCTTTTACATTCACGAGACCTTCGCACTTTTCTTTTACAGTTTCTACCCAAAAGCCAAATGATGAAACGCCACTGATTACGCCCTCCATTTCTTCCCCAACTTTGTCCAACATAAACTCTACCTGCTTGTATTTATTTCCTGCACGCTCGGCCTCCATCGCAGCGCGTTCGCGTGCGCTGCAATGCTTGCATTTTTCATCCATTTTTTTATCAGGATGAATATTTTTTTCAAGAATTTCCTGAAGTACGCGATGAACTAACACGTCCGGATACCTTCTGATCGGCGAAGTAAAATGGCAATAGTTTTCAAACCCTAAACCATAGTGGCCAATATTCTCAGTGGTATAAATTGCTTTTGCCATTGTGCGTATTCCTAATTGCTCAAGCACATGCTGCTCGGGCTTTCCATGCACATCCACCATTAACTGGTTAAAAGATTTTGCAATGGCATCTTCGTCTTTCATGTCGAACTTATAACCAAATTTTCTTGCGAAAGCAACAAAAGGTTTCAACTTTTCTTCGTCCGGCGTATCATGAATTCTGTAAGGAAAAGGAACGGCCTTGTCATCTACTTTTATTTTAGAAACATGTGCAGCAACCGTCCGGTTTGCAAGCAACATAAACTCTTCCACCAACTGATGCGATTCTTTACTTTCTTTCACAATTACTTCCAACGGCTTCCCGTTTTCATCAAGCCTGAATCGTACTTCTGTTGAAGAAAAATTGATCGCCCCATTTTTAAATCTTTCCTTTCTGAAATTTTTCGCGAGGGAGTTTAAGGTTGTGATCTCTTCATCGTATTTACCTTCGCCACTTTCAATTATTTGTTGAACCTCATCATAGGTAAAACGATGATTGCTATGGATAAAAGTTTTGCCTAGCCAATAGTCTTTTACTTTCCCTTTTGCACTGATTCTGAAAATAACAGAGAAAGAAAATTTGTCTTCATTCGGCCTTAATGAACAGAGTTCATTTGAAATTTTTTCCGGCAACATTGGGTTAACCCTGTCGGGCAAATAAACACTCGTCGCACGAGCGTACGCTGCCTCATCAAGCACTGATCCGGCTTTCACGAAATGGCTGACATCAGCAATGTGTACTCCAATCTCAAATTCATTATCAGGTAGCTTAACGAAAGAAATTGCATCATCAAAATCTTTTGCATCAGCAGGATCTATAGTCAGTGTTAGCACCTCTCTGTAATCTTTTCGTTTTGCAAGTTCTTCTTCTGTGATCGTGTCACTTAAATTATTTGCTTCATCTAAAACCTCTTTTGGAAATTGTAAGGGAAATCCATTTTGAATAATGATTTCTTTCATAGCAAGATCCCCCGCATTTTTACCCTGCAAAATTTCAACTACCTCACCCTCCGGCTTTTTTTCTCCCTTATCCCATTTCAAAAATTTTACCACCACCCGGTCATTACTTTTTGCACCATTGATATTTTTAATAGGAACAAAAAAATCAGGCATGGCCTTATCACTATCGGGTTTAAAAAATGCAAAATTTTCATACACTTCAATGCTACCAATAAATTGCTTTTGCTTTCTTTCAAGAACATCAACAACACTGCCTTCAGCACGTTTTCCATTCTCATCTTTTAATTTTACAGTAACCACATCGCCATGCAAAGCCTTATTAAAATCCTGCGGCCGCACTAAAACATCTTTATCTCTACCTTCCGCAATTACATAACCCATGCCCGATCTGGTGATATCCAAAGTCCCTTTCACAAGAGGGGCGGGCTTTTTCTTTCCAACTTTTTTACTCATATATTTATTTAGTCATTAGTTTTTTCAATCCACAAATTATTTAAAGTGTGGCTTCGCAAAATTATAATAAACCATACCAATATATTGAAATATAACATTACCATAAAATAAAGAATTGGAGGATCCTTCTGTAAGGCTTTACAGGAAAGAAGTTCAGGCTTTCCAGTTTAATCCTGCAATCGATCATTGTTGCTTCTTTAATCAACGATTTCATTATTTCAAATTTGGCTAAAAACTTCAAAATTGATATTAAAAAATTAGTGATAAAATACAATTTTCACAGCCGATTATAAGTTGATTATTTTTACACCAACCTTTTCAAACACAGTGCTATGAAATATTTATTATTAGGTATTACACTCACCTTTTTTACATCCTGCGGTACTTACCGGTACGTCTATACAGCTTCCCCTGCCAACAACCCGATATTTACTAAAAAAGGAGAATCTAAACTAGCCGGCTATTATTCCTCTTCAGGGGGCGATGGTTTAGGTAAAACTTATGCGGGTGGTTTGGATTTGCAGGGCGCTTACGCCTTTGATAATCATTGGGCCATTACTGCCAGTTACATGGGTAGAAAAGAAAAAGATTTGTACGGAGACAGCTTTAGTAATTTTGACACATCGGTCGTTAATTATAAGAGGAACCTTTTAGAACTTGGCGGTGGTTATTTTACTCCATTAAATAAAAAGAAAACTATTGTTTTCAATATGTTTGGCGGGTTTGGTAAAGGGAAATTTTCATTTACCGATCACGGAATAGACAATAACGACCAGCCTTACAGCCGCATGCATCAAAGTAATCTATCAAGGTGGTTTATCCAACCCTCTATTAATTTTTTACCAGGTTCCTATGTTAGAATTTCTTACGCCATGAAGTTTACTCTTTTAAACTACCATAACATCAATACCAATTACACTCCCGAAGAACTCAGCTCGTTCTCTTTACAAAACCTTGGCGTACGGAGCTTCATTTTTGCAGAGCCTTCTCTTTCCTTTCAAATTGGAATGCCATCGGTACCCTGGGTCAAACTAGATGCTATATTAAGCAGTGTGACTAATAATAAAATCTTAACAGAAATAAATGTAAGGACTTCGAATGTTTCAATTGGCTTAAATTTTGACCCTTCAAAAATGCATTCTAAAAAGAAATAGAATTTCAATCTTACACTTATTTATTGTAAATCCATTGGCAGAAAAAAGTTTACTATAAATTTGGAAGACCTATTTTATTGCACACACTTAAAGAATCACATGCTCAACAGAAGAAAATTTCTCCAACTTTCCACATTGGCTACTCCATTGCTAACGATCAAAAATCCACT
>JBDSHT010000378.1:0-7326 GCA_039918315.1 Ginsengibacter sp.
TTAACTCACATCTCGCTCGTCCACTTATCTCTGTCGTCTGGACTAAATTTCCAAGGGGCAAAATTATTTTCAATATTATTGAACATGCCATTCCATTCAGCGGGTGCATTGCTTTCCTCCATCACGAGAGAACGTCGTAATTCGAAAATAATATCGAGTGGGCTAATGCTTACGGGACATTCTTTTACACAGGCGTTGCAGGAAGTGCAAGCCCTTATTTCTTCAGTAGTAATATAATCATGCAATAAAGATTTTCCGTCGTCTTTAAATTCGCCATTTGCTTTTATATTCTTTCTAACCTCTTCCATTCTGTCACGCGTATCCATCATTATTTTGCGCGGGTTCAGCAACTTTCCGGTAATGTTTGCCGGACAGGCAGCCGTGCATCTGCCGCACTCCGTGCAGGTATAGGCATCCAATAAATTTTTCCAACTAAGGTCAAAAATATCTTTAGCTCCAAACTTTTGCGGAGCTGCATTTTCTGTGGTGGGCGCCAGTTCCGGCTTAAAAATATATTGAACTTCTTTTTGTACACTCTCCATATTTTCCATTTTCCCCAATGGATCCAACGGTTTATAATATGCATTTGGAAATGCCAAAAGGATATGAAAATGTTTACTGTAAGGAAGATAATTTAAGAAAGCGAAAATGCCTGTAATGTGCAGCCACCAACAAGTGCGCTCAATACCAACGATTGTTGGGATTGATAAATTTTGGAACCAGGGCGCCATTAATCCTGACAAAACAAAATTGCCCTGATCGGTATAATGAGAGTAGCCTTGCAATTGTAATGCCCTGTCTGCGGCATTCATCGTAAGGAACAAACTCATCAAAATAATTTCAGTAATCAATATCAGGTTCGCATCTGTCTTCGGCCAACCATCCAATTCATGTTTCATGAATCGCTGTATTTTCAATACATTTCTCCTGATCAGAAAAATAACACAGGCTAATAAAACTCCGAACGCCAGTATTTCAAAAAAGTCAATTACGAATGTGTAAAAGCCACCAAGAAAAGGTGCAAATAAACGATGCGTACCAAATACGCCATCAAGCACTATTTCAAGTATCTCAATGTTGATGATCACAAAGCCTGCATAAATTACAAAATGCATAATGCCCACGAACGGATATCTAAACATTTTCTTTTGGCCAAAGGCCAATAACAATACATTTTTCCACCGTTCGGATTTATTACCACTTATGTCTTCATCGCGGCCAAGATTGATGTTGGCAAAAATTTCTTTTGCTTTTTTTGCAAAAATAAAAGTGGCCAAACCCACAAGAAGAATGAATAAAATTTGTTGAATTATTTGCATAATAATAGATAGGATGCTAAGATAGTGTTTTGCACAATAAAGTTAAGGAAGTTGGAAGATGGAAACACAAAGAGTCCTTATGAGAAAATTATTTTGCTGAATAAAAGTTTTTAATATTTATCCCGGAAGCCTTTTTTTATTATTTCATTTGCTTACTTTGTATCTCACTTTACCTGATATAAATATGAATCATTTTGTTCTTTCTAAAGAGATTGCCTATCGTAAACTACAGCGGATGGCTTATGAAATTGTAGAACGTAATATTAATGAAGATGAAATCATCCTGGCAGGAATAAAGGAAAGCGGAATGATCATCGCCAAAGAATTACATCATTTTTTAAAGGATATTTTTAAAGGGAAAATTGTTCTTTTGGAAATTGTTATTGATAAAAAAAAACCACGCGAAATTTCATTATCTCATCCAGTGGATTTCAGTAACAAAGTGGTAATCGTGATCGACGATGTTTCTAATTCAGGTAAAACATTATTGTATTCTTTAAAACCTTTTCTGGATTTTTATCCAAAAAAAATACAGACACTTGCGCTTGTGGAAAGAAGCCACAGAGAATTTCCGGTGTCACCGGATTATGTAGGGATGTCCATTGCAACCGCACTATCAGAAAGGATTGTGGTAGAAACTGAAGATGGTAAGATTATGGGAGCAAGGATAGAATAATGCCTCGGTTAGCAAAATTAAAATTCACTATTTACTGAACGTTGTTGGTTTGGAAAGTTCATTGTTAGCATTTCAGCGCACTTGCGCAAAACGAATAAGCAGAAGTAATGTCCTATTGTGCGATTTGTATTTTGTTATTCAAAAGTTCTACGTTGAAGTTCACTTTTGCTTTCAAAGCTCCGAAAACCTTCAAAATAGTTTCCATTGTAACATTCGTTGTGTTATTTTCAAGTTTTGAAATTTGAGCCCGTTGAACACCTACTAATTTCCCCAATTCTTCTTGTGTCAGGTTCCTTTCAAGTCTCACTTTCCTAATCATTTCACCCATTATTTCAAGCTGCAATTCTTGTTCATACTGCATTCTTTTTTCAGTTCCTATTTCACCAATAAATTCATCTTTTATTTGGTCAAAGGTGAACGTTTCTAATTCTTTATTTTTTGTTGCCATTTCTATTTTTGTTTTTAAGTTCTAAATATTTCAACCTAATTTGTTCCGCTTTCTCAATTTCCTTTTCAGGTGTTTTGTCCGTTTTTTTAATAATTCCATGCGTTGTCAAAACCAAAGTATATTCTTTATCCTGCTTGTCCCAGAATGCAAAAATGCGGTAATGCGTTTTGTTGAATAGTGTTCTGAATTCCCAAATTTCGCCTTTCAGTTTTTTAAACAATTCATTGTCTGTCTTAATTTTTGCTTTGTCAATGTTGAAGATTACTTTATCCCGGCTTTTTATATCTAGTTTGAGTAAAAACTCTCTGGCTTCGGTTAAAAATATTACTTCAAACTTTTTCATTCATACTTTTAAAATGTTTCCATACGAAGATACAAGTTATATCTTGCCGTTAAAATATTTTTCAACGTTATGGTGCAAAGTGAAGGGGTGCTGTTTGAACTTCGGTACTGCTTGTGTCTCAAGTTGTTGGTCCCTTTAAAATTTCGGTACTGACAGTACGATGAGAGTGGTCGGCACGCAGCGCGTCATACCACGGCTGGTTTTAATGCGGGCTAATCTAAATTTCATCCACTTTGGTAAAGTCCCTATCTTCGGCTGTATGGATAATATAGCCCAAATACCAGCGAGTTTTATAAATGAAAACACTCATTTCCCCAGTTTGATTGATGGGCTAAGAACCGCTTTTTCCGATCACGAAACGTTGGTGCCCATGAGACATCATCATGATTTTCCAAATCCAGAAGTGGAAACGGATTCAACCTTGTTGTTGATGCCTGCCTGGAATCCTGGCAAACAGGCTGGTGTAAAAGTTGTAACTGTGAGTCCAAAAAACGGGCAGTTCGGCTTACCTGCCATTCAAGGCATCTATATTTATTTGGATGCATTAAAGGGTGGAATATTGGCACTGCTGGATGCCAAAAGTCTGACAGCAAAAAGGACGGCTGCCGCTTCTTCTTTGGCATCTCAATATTTGTCAAAAGAGAATTCCAATTCCTTACTGATGATTGGTACAGGAGCCTTGTCTTCCAATTTAATTCTGGCGCATGCAAGTGTGCGTCCCATAAAAACAGTTTACGTTTGGGGCAGAGATTATGCTAAAGCAAGTGAGCTATGTGAAAAACTGAAAGATGCACCGTTTCATATCGAACCGATAAAAGCTGTTACAGATAAAATTGCTGAAGTCGATATTATCTCAAGCGCAACAATATCTTCGACACCGCTTGTATTAGGAAAGTATTTGCAACCCGGTCAGCATGTGGATTTGGTAGGTGCCTACAAGGTGAACATGCGGGAAGCCGATGATGATGTGGTTACTAAAGCGGAGGTATATTTAGATACATTTCAGGGAGGACTAAAAGAAAGTGGCGACATCGTAATACCGCTTACCAGTGGGGTTTTAAAGGAGTCAGACATTAAGGCTGATTTATTCGAACTCGCTTCCAAAAAGAACACGGGCAGGAAAAACGATAAGGAAATTACGATGTTTAAGTCGGTCGGACATGCATTGGAAGATTTGGCGGCGGCGGCGTATTATTACAAGTTATTTAATAATTGAAGACGAGTGTGTTTAGTACGATGTTGGTTTGGAAACCAGAAGGCGGCTGCGTTTCAGGGAACGGGCTAATTGTTAGAGTGAATTAAATGGGGAACACCAACCTCGGCCAAAAATACTTTAGACACCAACCGGCGGTTAAAGTTCATTTGGCATTTATGAAATTTACGTAAAATAAAAAGAGCCTCCCGTTAAACTCAGTTTCGTAGTTAATAAAATTAGGATAGTCGGTTTTAAGATTTTCAAAGTCATTAATAATCCTTAGAAGAACTGCCTTGTCAGATTGTAATTCGCAATAATAAGGCTCAAAGACAAAATTTATATCTGGATTTGAATTTGATTTATTTAAGCCAGCACTTTTTTCATCTATATATGTCACAAATTTTTTGTAGCATTCTAATAAAGTATCAAAGGATTTTCTATAAATAAGATTTGCATTTTTGTGAAAAGCACGTTTCTCACTTTGGTATTCTTGATATGTAATACTTAAGCCATTATACAAAGCTAAATAGTTATTCCCTTCATTCTTAAAATCATTTTGCTGAGCTTTAAAGTCTGAACATTTCGTTTTTGTAGTGTTGAATTTAATCAATTTCACTTTGTCGTTTTTGTAAAATGGAAGTGAATAAACAAATCTTGTTGTGGTAGAATTATTACTACCTAAACGAAAGTCAGGCACACCACTTAATTGTTCTCCAATTTCATTACTAATCACTTCACACCATACTGAGTCGGCTTTCTGTTTAGTAATTTTTAAAATTGCTTTTGATTCTTGTTTGTCAATGGTTGTAGACGTGATTTCTATCTGATCCTCATTTGTTGTAAAAGAGAACTCATTCTGTAAGGACTTGCTATTTAAAAGTTTACCTTCTTTACAAAACCCAATTACTTTTTTGCTGAATTCGTAGTTTTCATTTGTTACATTTTTGAGAGCAACTTTATAAACCCCTGTAATGTTGGTTTCTGATTTACAAGCTACAAGTAGTACGCTGATTATTAAAGTAAAAATAGTTGTCTTCATATTTTATTAAAACTTATGGTTTAAAAATGGGGTTCAAATAAATAAATAGAATATTTAAAGGTGCATCCAACCGTCTTACTGCTACACTGGGCAGTCTGGATAGTGTGTATGCTGGGAAATTATATAAAAAAAGCTATTCTGAATATTGAAATTTTCTGTTTTGGCATTTTGCATTTCAAGTAATTGCCTTAACAAGTTAGTTTTAAACTCAGCAATGGAAATGCTTTTACTTATATCATTTGGATTTTTTAACTGATCTCGAAAATGCACAACCAGTACTGAAACCTCACTTCCTTTTTTTTATTTTAAGTGCTCTCGCTAAAGTTCTTGTTGATGTTCCTTTGTCATATTCCCATTCTCTAGAAAATTGCAGTCTGGATTTATACTTTTTGTTTCTATAAACATCGTCTTTCTATTCGTCATTCTCTTTATTCCTGTCAGTATCGGAAACACCATCTTTGTATTTTATATACTCTTCTACTTCTCATTTTTGAGAATATTAAATGTATTGGCGGCAACTGCAAAAAAAGGTTTATAACTATTGAATGTTGCTTTTGTCGTTTCCAGAGTTCCTGTCGATTGGTTGGGAACATTAAATGAAATTGTAACAACAAAGTTTTTGTAAATAACAAAATATTGCCTGATATAACTTTTGGTACTTTCTGTAACATTAGTCAAATACTCTAAGTATGCAGCTTTCATTCCGTTAACTTTCAAATCATTTTTATAACTTAAAAAATTTTGATTGTCATTTGTTACTATGCCGACTGACTTTTTTAAATTATCTTCTGACAAGACGAGTTCTTCTTCTTCATGTGTAAAAATTGTCGGACTTTTAATAACTCCAACCATATAAATGAGTTTGTAAGCCTTATGGGTAAACCCTTTTACAATGTTTTCATTTTTGACTTCAGTTGTAGAATACGTAGCTGGATATTTAATTGTAAATATTAAGCCTCGATTTTTTTCGTGTCCTTCACTTGAAAAAGTTTTGTATTTTTTTTGTTTAAAATCATTTATTTCTGTTGCCTGCCCAAATGAGTGTGTTGTTGTATATAAAGAGAGCAGTCCAATCGTAAGTAATTTCAAAATCATTTTATTTTTTATTTTTAGTGAATGGTCTAATGGCAATATAATATAAAAGTAACAATCTGGCGCAGGTCTCGGAGCAAAGTAAATGTAGCGTTTGCCAGACTTTCACATCAAACTACAATGGTCCTAAAACACCAGCCATCTTCCCCTCAATTTTCCGTTAGAATATTCTAAACCCGGAGCAGGGAATTTGAATGAATTTAAAACAAACAATAAAATCTTCACGCCCTTTTTATTGGTTCTTATTTTTGTAAAATCAATATCGGGAGAAAGGTACCATTGTCGATACCGTTTAATATCCTGCCGGTCAAAAACAACATTTCCTTCTTTATCTTTTCCAATATTTTGGGTGCCGCCAAACATGCCTTCTGCGCCATAACCCACAGCCACATTGAGCCACCGGGGTAATTGGGTTTCGGGAAAAAAGGAATGAATATTTCCGCTTACCCAATAAGACTGTCCATTATAATCTTTTATAAATCTTTCTATTTCGGTTTTGCCGGCCAACTGATCTGTTCTTTTATTCAATTCTGCGTCAGCATAATTTTTTCTATGAAAAGAAAATTTCAATTTTATTCTTTGCTCATCCCACGCCAATTCCTGCGAAATAAATGTGGCAGAGCCTATAATATTAGCTGCGAAATCTGTAACACTAAATCCATATTCTGCGGAAAATCCATCCAGAATTTCAATGATGGATTGGTAAGCAACTCCACTTAGTCCGCCCAACCAAATCCGTTGTTTACGATTCAATCCCGCCCACCGCCACATTTCCATCGTCGCATTACTTTCAATGTAGGCACTATATACATGGCCTGCCTTATCCATTTGCAGCCATTGCGCTTCATCATTAAAAAAATGAAAACCGGAACGCGGATATTGGGAATACCAAACTGCATTTAAACCTACCAATGTTCCTCCATAGCCAACGATATTGGCAGCCGTAACCAACTTTATTCTTTTAGAATTACGTGGATAGAAATTTGAAACAGTATCTGAATTTTTTGTTGGCGAAAAATTATTGGTAATTGTATTTTTGTGAAAGCTGATTTGTGAATAGGAGGGGATTGAAAATGTAGCAAGCACCGCTACACAAATTATCGACTTTATATTTTTTCGCAACTTCAATAAATACATCACGCAAAAATAACGGATTGAAAGAATGCTACTTTCAAATAATCCAAAAATGAATATCTTCAAATCTAAATAACCTA
>JBDSHT010000379.1:0-17405 GCA_039918315.1 Ginsengibacter sp.
CGAGTTGCAGGTATGGGAAGTTTCCAATAGCAGTTTAATGGATCACCCTTTTCATTTACACGGTTTCTTCTTCCAGGTGCTGGAAGAAAACGGGAAGACTCCCGCCTACCTGTCCTGGAAAGATACAATCAACTTAACTCCACGCAGTAAAGTGAAGATCGCCTGGATGCCCGACAACCGGCCCGGGATGTGGATGTATCACTGTCATATCCTGGAACATCATGCGGCTGGTATGATGGCAAACTTTGAATTAATTGACCCCGCCAAGGGTGAGCAGTTTGCAGGACAACATGATCACTGCAACATGTAAAAAATATAAACACAATTTAAATAGCATCGGTTTCTATATTAAATAAACACATCATGAAAAAGTTTAAAAAAATATTTATCATAACTATTTCAACATTACTGGTAGTTGGAACATTCCTTTATTACCGGCTACAACCAGTCTTTGAATTGAATAAGCTCCCGGTTTACAAAGGCAATACCAATTTCGAATGGAATAAGCATTCTTATGACCCTTCAAAAAAAACGGTGGTTATCATCGCAGATAACGATGGTACTGAAATGTTTGATTGCCTGGCACCCTTTTACCTTTTCAATGCAAGTGGTATGGCAAACGTTTATATCATAGCAGAGAAGAAAGCACCGGTCGTAATGGCAAAAGGCTTATTTATCCTTCCTTCATTCGGGTTTTCTGAAATCGATTCGCTGAAAATTAAACCTGATGTAATTGTTATTCCCAACCAGTCGATTGCAATTGACAAACCTCAGAAAGCATCTACGGTAAACTGGATAAAAGAACATTATACGGGGAAGAACATTATCCTTTCGGTGTGCGATGGTTCGGCAACCGCCGCTGCAACCGGCCTTTACGACAGTAAACCAATAACCACTCACGCCAGTGATTTCAACAAAATAAGAAAACTCTACCCCAAAGCCGGATGGGTTAATAATGTAAGTGTGACTCAAAGCGGTAATCTTTTTAGCACAGCCGGAGTTTCAAATGCAACAGAAGGAAGTCTTGCCGTGATCAATTATCTGTTCGGAAGAGAAACCATGCTGAAGGTGCTTAATGATATTGAGTATCCTTTTGCTGAGATAAAAACTGATCACAAAAGTATCCCATTGGGAACTGATGATATACTTACCGTTTTAAAGAAGGTCATCTTTAAAAGAAACAATAAGATTGGCGTCTTGCTTAGTGACAGCATCAATGAATTTAAACTGGCAGGTTTGTTAGATACTTATATCCGTACGGTACCATCAGGGATTGAAACCCTTATCCTTAACGGGTTTTCCGTAACCTCAAAATATGGATTAACCATGTATCCAACAGGCATTTTTAATGCGCAATCTTTTGATGAAATTCATGTATTGATGCCGGAATTAATTACAGTTGATGATAAAAAATTGCTGGCCGCATCAAAGCTGGTTACATACAATCACAAGCAGGCAGGATACCCCATTGATAATTACCTTATCAGGATTGGCAACCAGTACGGAACTCAATTCAAAGGAATTGTAAAGGTTATGTTGGATTTTAATTGGAGATGGTTAAAGAAAACAAAATGTCATTATACTGAAATAGGTTGACCGTTATTTTATAGGAATCAATGAGAAAAGTTCGTTTAAGAGAGTTTTCATTTTGGCCAAAGGCCAAAACGAAAACTTAATCATTAGCTGCTGGTCTTTGTCAACCGATTATTTATGCTTGTATTTGAGGTCTTTTAACAACTACTATAAATTGTTCTTTTTCTTGCTCATTTACAAGCTTTATGTCAGGATAAATTGATATAGCCCTCATAATACCGGTACCTAACCCTTTGTAAGGCAAAGCATGTTGTGCCATAGTTTGTAAAATTGGATTTCGAGGAATTGATATTCCACTCATTATATTTTCAATGGTAAGTGAGTTGGGAAGCTTACCTGGACTTATTATTTCAATTCTATTTGAGAATATAAATACTTTAATTGTTGAATTAATAAAATAATCCCGATGAATTAATGAGTTTACAATTAGTTCTTCAAAAACTTCATATGGCACTTCCCATGTAGTTTCGCTATTGAAAGTGCCACCAGTTTGAATTTTTCTGAGATTGCGCCCAATGAAAGATATTGTTTGGTCAAAGACTTCTTTTAGATTTCCGTCAAATGAAGGTTCATTATCTGTAAAGTTATTGCCCGTTATCTCGGTAGAGTTTACTGAAACGCATTGAACAGAAAATTGAGGTCTGTATTTTTGCCGATTAGAAGAAAAAAATAATAAGCCAGCCAATGTAAGGCTATCATCCTTCATTAAATTCAAATTTTCAAGAGATTGCTTTAGTTCAATCCCTAAATCTTCAAAATTTTTATTGAATTTCTTTTTGATAAAATCCTTATAATAATCAATATCAATATCGTTCGCAGAAGAACCTTGGATAGGCAATTCGTCCGCATACATTACTTTGCTACTTTGAAGTAGTCTTGAAATTTCATCATTAGATGTCACTCTTCTTTTGTCGGAACCATTTTTCATGTAAATAGAACCTAATCTATCTTTATATGGCTTACTGATTCCTTCCTTTATAACAACAACTATTAAATTATTACTATCAACCGTTACTGTTTCTGTATTTATTAGTACAGGTGGGAAAACACTTTGCGAAGCAACATTTACTAGTTGCTGATTAGTTGATTGGATTTCCTCGAAAGATAATCCTTTAAGTGCTCCAGTTTTATCATCCACTCCAATAACTATTAAGCCACCTTCAGCATTTGAAAATGCAACCATTTCCTGTGCAATTGAATCGGGATGGGGCAACCTTACTTTGAATTGAACACTGCTGCTTTCCCCTTTTTGTATTAGTTCTAATAATTCTAATGCTTCCATAATTCGTAAATCATTTTTCGTTGTTCAAAAGCTTCATCTCCACCTTCCATTATATCAACTATATTTTGTTGTATTTCTTTGTTGTCGATGCTACCAACTTTTGTTTCAATAATATTATTATTAAATGTGCAACTTAAAAGTTGCTCACAATCACCCAATACGGGAATGTTAGGATTGTGAGTAGCAAAAATAAATTGAGTTTGCCCTTTTAGTTTTTTCAATTCAGAAATTACATCAAGATATATTGTTTGATTATCTAAATCATCCTCCGGCTGGTCAATAATTATTAAATCATTTTCCTTTAAAGTGAGAATAAAAATAATTAAAGCCGATGCTCTTTGCCCTAATGAATGTTCATCCAATCGTCTCCCTTTATAAAAAATAGTAAACTTGTCTTGAACACGGTAAGTAAGAAACTCATTTATATTTTCAGCAAACTTAGATTTGAAATTTTGTAAATTATTGCCTCCTGAACATAGAGTATTAATATTACTTCCTTCAACACCAAAGTCATTGTATATTTCAATTAAGTCAGGATAAGAATCAGCAATATCTCCAATTAAAGCATCCCTAAGTCCACTGCCTCTTACATATCCTTTAAGGTATTCTTTAAACCTATCTTTATTCCCTTTAAACTCAATTTCGATTTGAATTGCGGGTTGGTCTTTATTTAACTTTCCAATTTCTTCCTGAACTAAACTAAATTCTTTATGCCAAAGGCTGCGTAAATGGGTTAATGCCTGTATAAGATTTTTTCTAAGCAATAATTTCCTTTCACCGATTTTTTTTATTTCATTCAATTTTGCGTTTTGCAAATCAAAATCCTTTGAAAGTTTTACGTAAGTATCCGCTTCAATATTCGGAAGGTTTATTGTTCTTTTTATTTCAGAAAATTCTTCTTTTAATTCTTCGTACTTTTTGGCAAAGGTTTTTCTAATCTTTTCAAGATTCCCCTTTTCTGTTTGAAGTTTAGTCACAATTTCAGCAAGGCTTTGAAATGTCCGCTGGAATTTAGTAAAGGTCTCATAAACTTGTTTGAACAATTCAGTATTTTCTTTTGATTCATAAGTTAAATGATTCGCAAATGAACCGATGTATTCTTTATAAATATTTTCAACCTCATTAATCACTGAATCTTCAAATTCAATCAAGCTATCAAGTCTATTACTATCTTTATTGAACTCAATTTGTTTATTTAATTTTTTATCAATTTCCAACTCCTTGAAGATTTTCATATCCTTCTCAATTGCAGCTTTTCTTGCCTCAAACTCTTCTTTCTGGGAAAGTTGTTTGTCAACTTTCCTAATGTCCGCAATAAGATTTATTATTTTGGACGATTGCTCGTCAATCTCTTGTTTTACTGAGTTTAATTTTTCACCCATCAATTTGCCTATCAAATCTTCGGTAGAAGTTTCACCGCCTATATCAGATAAATCCTTTTGTCCATAATAAAGAGGTTTATTAATTATAGCATTTGATTTAAGACTGTATTGCAATTCCCTTTCTCCATTAATAGATAGTTCAAATAGGGTTGGTGACTCACCATAAATTCGTTCTGAAATATAAGTCTTACCATTTCTATCAATCATTTCGACTTCAAGTTTGCCACCACTTCCTAAAAAATTCTGGACTAGTCTTTCTTTATACTTTGGTTCATGTGAATTATTCCCAATTGGAATATCTAAAGCATAACGGACTGTTTCAAGTAATGTTGATTTACCACTTCCACGAATGCCAATGAAATTATTCATTCCCGGATTGAATGCTATTTTCTTATTTTTCCATTTCGTTGTTGTAAATGTTATTGATTTTAAATAAGCATTTTGCACGGTTGGTAAATATTCCGATAATCGGTATTCGGGGTCACGTAAGGCATATATCAAAGCATCAAAATTAAAAGAACCAATTTTAATAAAAGTCTTTTTTGCATTTCCATTTTGCTCATGTGCTTTACCCACACCCCCAATAGTTTTACAGTCTGAACCTTCTACTAATGCAGGAAGCTTGCCATCAAACCATTCTCTATAAACGGAAAGTTTTTCATACGTTCTTAACTTTTGAAAGCCTAAAACAAAGCTTCTGAAATTTTCATTTCCTGCTAACTGCCTTATTCTTCCTCCGTCTAATTCTTTAAAGAAGCCACTATCTTGGTCAACATGAGCCATTATAATGAAAGAATTTCTCCCATTAATTCTATGATAGTTTAGTTTATCCAATGTTTCAGTAAGACTGTATTTGCATCGAGTGTTTTCATTTTCTCGATTTGCAATACCTTCAAAAGAAGAAGTTAAAAATTGATTTATATAATCTTCTCCGTTTGTAAGCCATTGTTCATTATCAAATGCTATTAAGCAATGAATTCCGTTTGAACCGTCATTAACAGATAGTTCAACACCAGGAAGAATCCATATATTTTCTTTCTGTGCTTTCTTTCTCAGATTTGTATACTCATCTTTCTCAAACTTATTATGATTAGTAATTATTCCGACCTTTAAATTTTCAGCCGCTAATCTTTCAATGTATTTATTGAAAAAATCATTTGGGTTGTCATCAAATTTGAACTCTTTGTCTTTTATTGTATGCAAATGAAAATCAGCACGAAGCCATGCTGCACCATTTTCAAAAAGTGATGAGGCTGTATTTTGATTTTCGATATTGTTTACCATAATTATTTTGTCCTTTTTCCTTCAATTTTTTGTTCTGCAATTTTCAAAGCCTCTTTAGCTAAATCCTCATCTTCTAATTCATTAACTAATTTGTCACTCAACCATGCTACAATAAGTTCATTTTTTTCGGTTTTGAAATACTTTGCAAATTTGATAACTTGTGCTTTGCTCGGAAGCCGTTCTCCTCGTTCAATTTTGCTTAGTAGAGCTTGGTCTATTCCAACGCCTGCTGCAACTTCACGTAAAAGCTCTTGTTGTCCTTCTCTTAGTTGTCTTAATAATTCTCCTACGCTTTTCATTTGTAAATTTATGACTTGACAAATTTTGACAAAAATAGCTTTTTTTAAGTTTTTTTCTTTTTTATTATTAAAAGTATTTGTGTCTCCAAATATTGGATGTTGCCAAAAAATAGTAGGTGCCTGAATAAAAAGATATAGCAGAGAGTTGAGTCGTTTCCCCTTGGTGAATATGTACGCTGCTTCCTTACCCCAAAATAAGTTGGCCATATTTTTATTTAAAAGTAGTGTTTAAAACCATAACCCGGGAAAACGAATTTCCATAAAATCAACTTGTCTGTTTTTGACACCTTCCTGTCTTTTAAGACGCGTGAAGCTGGTATAGCTTTACATCATCAAATCACTAAAAATAATTAAACAATTAAAATCAAAATGAAAAAATTAATTCCACTTTTACTTATTCTTGCTTTTGCTTCCTGCAAAAAAGAAGAGTTCAGCACAAGTCTCACCAAATCTTTTTCGATTCAGTCTGTTACAAACGGGGCCAACTATACAATCAAGGTGGCCTTGCCGGATAATTACAATCCTGACCGACAGAAGTACGCTACCGTTTATGTTCTGGACGGGGAGGAAATTTTCGACTTTGTAGCAGTAAACTGCAAAAAGATAAGCAATGAACTTTCAACTACTAATATATTGGTGGTTAGCATCGGTTATGGCAATGACAGAGCCGTTGATTATACACCATCCAAGGCAACAGAAGGAAAGGGAGGCGCCGACAAATTCATGCAGTTTATTAAGCAGAAGCTCATTCCTAAAATGGAAAGCGATTATGGTGCGGATACCCTGCGAAAAAACAGGATCATACTCGGCCATTCATTTGGCGGGTTGGCTGCCGCTTATGCTTTCACAAATTACAACAATGTATTTGGCAACTACATTATTCTAAGTCCTTCCATTTGGTATGACAATGAAATAGTTCTTAAACTTGAAAAGCAAAACAGAACGCTCAACAATAATAATCATCAATTAGTATTTATTGGTTTGGGCGGGTTGGAAAATATGGGTAGAATGCTTGCTCCTTTTGAAGCATTCTTTCAGTGTCTGAAAAACAACTATTCTGATATTCTGATTACCCATCATTTGGAGGCTCATTTAGACCACAGAGGTTCAGAAAATCCAAACATATTAATGGGCTTAAATTTTTATTTCAGCAAAAGGTAATTACACTTATATCTAAAAATAAACTTTAAAAAATAATACAATGAAACTTATAAAATACATAACGTTTTTTCTATTGGTTCTGAATTCGATGTCGGTATTTGCACAAGCAGAATTTGTTCCAAAATCTGGAAAGAATTTTCCGATGAGACTATTAACTATAGAGCCGGGAATTGGTTTGAATCCTATGCCCATTTCAGACCTTGTTGTAAGCAATGTGTTACAATGGAATATCAGTAAGCGTTTTAGCGCCATATCGTACACTTCCTATGCTTATAATAATGTCTTCTTACGAAAATTTAATTTCATAACAACTGATTATAATTATTCACTGAATCAAAAATTTGGTGTTGGTGTTTCTATTTACTCCAAACATTCCATGCACACTTTTTCATTGTTGGCAGGCATAAAATATGATTCATACCAGGAGACCCTAGACAATCCTGATATTGAAAAAGTATCAATGTCTGTAAAGTCTCTTAGCCCTGATGCAGGATTGATGTATAATTTGAAGAAAGGCCGAAAGAAATATTTTTTCAGCTTTCGTATGTATATCCCGCTTTATCCTTATCCTATTGCAAATTCGAGTGAGTGGTCATTAGATGGCAATATGGCAAATGTTACTCTTGAATTTGGTGTGGGTATCAGATTGAAATAAGATCATTCAATACAAAGTATATTTTGAATAACTCTTTATAAAATGCAGTTTATTATTTAACCAATAACTTCAATAATGATCTAACTTGGAAGTTCGGGAAGTAACGGCAAACGAAAATTTATAATGAAAAAAATTCCGGTTAGACAAATCATCACCCCAAATGAAACTGTTGTTTCTGGGCGGTTTAAGATCCGGGAAGTTGCAGGGATTTTAGACGGCAAGGATTTGTTGCAGGATTTACACCGGCATGATTTCTTTTTTATCCTTGCGCTGCAAAATGGAGCCGGCAGTCATGAAATAGATTTTACACCGTATGAGGTTCAGAACAATTCCATTTTCATTCTTAGACCGGGTCAGGTTCATCAGCTTTCTTTACATGCAAATTGTACAGGTTTCCTTGCTGAATTTGATACCGCTTTTTATCATCCAAAAGATAAATTAGCAAACCAAAGATTGGTGAAAGCAGGGAATAAAAACTTTTGTGCATTTGAGACAGAAAGGTTTAAAAAACTACAGGATGTACTGGCTTATATTTTCAATGAGTACCTAACAAAACAAGTTGGCTATATTGATGTAATAAAAGCAAACCTTGATATTTTTTTTATAGAATTTATCAGGCAAAGTGTAAACCCTAATGACACATCCAGAGTAGGTTCCAACTATTCACAGGAACGTTTTGAAGAATTTATGGATTTGTGTTCTGCACACATAAATACCCATAAACAGGTCTCTCAATATGCCGACCTGATGAACCTATCCATCTACCAGATTAATGCAATTACAAAAGCAATAGTTGGCAAACCTGCTTCTGAAATTATCAATGAGCAAATTATATTGGAAGCCAGGAGATATTTGCTCGCTACTCCCAACCAGGTAAAAGATATAGCGGATCACCTGGGTTATGAGGACATCTCTTACTTTATCAGGTTCTTTAAAAAACATACAGGTTATTCCCCTGATGCCTACCGGAAAAACTCCCAATAAGTCCTGTTCAACTTCATCATCGTGCTATCAGAAACGACGTTGCCGAAATTAGTTTTGCATAATAAAATATTTATCAAAATATAATTTCTGAAGTATGAAACAAAAATTCAAATTGATTGCAGCGGTAAAAATCTGGTTGATAATCTATCCTTCAATAACATTCTTTCTTTTTCTTTTCGGGCAGCCACTGGCTTCGCTTCCATTATTTTTGAGAACATTTATTCTCACTATTGCGCTGGTGCCCTGGATGGTATTTATTGGGATGCCGCTGGTGGATAAAATTTTCCGGAAAATTTCTTCCTTAAAAAAATAAATAAGTAACCATGGAAAATCTAAATCAAATACCTGTGAAAAAACATTTAGACTATGATTTTTTGTTCAAACTTTACAGCCTTTTCAAAAACAAATAAATGAAAGACATTCAACTTTACGATGTAATAATAATAGGTGGCAGTTATTCAGGACTTGCAGCAGGCATGGCTTTAGGCAGAGCCTTGAGAAAGGTGTTGATCGTTGACAATGGCGAACCATGCAACCGGCAAACTCCACATTCTCATAATTTTCTAACACAGGATGGTAATACTCCGGCAGAAATTGCATCCTTGGCAAGGCAACAAGTTCAACAATATAAAACCATTCAATTCTTGAAGGGACTTGCTACAAATGCATTAAAAATCAATGTCGGTTTTGAAATACTAACTGATACCGGTAAACGATTTTCTGCAAGAAAAATAATTTTTGCTACAGGTATAAAAGATATATTACCAGATATCCCGGGCTTCGCTGAAAGCTGGGGAATATCTGTGCTGCATTGTCCCTATTGCCACGGTTATGAAGTGAGGGGTGAAAAAACAGGCATTCTCGGAAATGGAAATTATGGCTATGAATTTTCAGTTCTTATTTCAAACTGGACAAAAGATTTGGCACTCTACACCAATGGAAAATCTACGTTATCGCCCGATCAAACAAAAAAGCTTAACCAACATAACATTCTTATTGTAGAAGAAGAGATTGAAAATCTGGAGCATCAAAATGGATATGTGGAGCAGATAAATTTTAAGAACGGAAAATCAAAAGCAGTAAAAGCTATTTACACCCGAACTCCTTTTGCGCAGCAAAGCCTGATACCCCAAATGTTGGGATGTCAACTAAATGATGACGAATACATTAAAGTGGATGCTACACAAAAAACAAATGTGCATAGCCTGTTTGCATGTGGCGACAATACTACAAGGTTGCGTACAGTTGCCAACTCAGTGGCTATGGGAACCCTCGCAGGGATGATGGTGAATAAAGAATTGATTGAAGAAGATTTTTAGTTTCCAATTAAATTTTTATCCATCAAGTAAAATATAATAATTAAAAAATAAAGCAATGCCACACTTTACTACTGATTGTTCATCAAACATTTTATCGGATGCTTCTGAAAGCAAAATCTTGAAAGCTATACCTGATGCTAACAATGCTACGACGCTTTTTGTGAAAGAAAAGATTAAACTAAGAGTGAACACCCACAAGGAGTTAGAAGTACGAGGCAATAAAACAAATTTCATTCACGTTTTCGGTTATATTCTTGAGGGAAGGACAGCAGAACAAAAAGCAAAATTATTTAAGGACATAGTAGGAGTATTGACTGCTATGTTTCCTGCTGTGGAATTTATAGTGCCTGTACTGCCTGAGTGAAATAATGATTCAGGAGGTTCTGCCTTCGAGACTTCAATTTTTTATTGTTATGATAAAATTTAATTGCCATGAGTGATAAGAATATTAAAATGATAGCAGCCGTTAGCAGTAAAAGATTTAGTGTGTGAAAATTATTTTTTCCGGTTTAATAACCTGACAACGAAAAATATTTTGCAGAAGTGAAACAGGCTGTTGCAGATTATATTCCCTATTTGGCAGATTCTTCTTTTACAAGCATTGAAAGCAAATGATTTTCGAGTTTTATAAATCACTACATTCAATAGTATGAAAAGATCAATCATTGTTTTATTGCATATTGGTTTCTGGATATGTTATTTAATTTTGATCGTAATCATCCTCGCCGTTTATTCTAAAAGTGGCCATGCAATTAACCAGGGTTCACGAATCTTGAATGCATTCTATAGCATTTTACTCTTTGCCCTGGTGCCTTCGTTTATCTCATTTTATTTATTTTATTTTTTATTATTCCCAAAATACCTGAGAAAAAATAAGATCCTTCTTTCTATAATTTACGGTTTACTAATTGCTACAGGAGCAGCCCTGGTAGGGTATATTCTGATTCGATACTTTATAGAATCAGGACGTATTATGGATATGGATAAAGGGGGGAAGAATGGCAGATCTACCGCCGTCATCGTAATAACTGTTACGACTTTTATTGGTTCTATTTGTGGTGTAATAGCGTTGGTCCTGAATGGTTTCATCACCTGGTTCAACGAGATTAAATTGAAGGAGCTTTTGAGGGAAAAAAATTATGAAATGGAAATGGCGCTCATCAAATCAAAACTTGATCCGCACCTGTTGTTTAACACCATCAACAATATTGATGCATTAATTTTAAAAGATGCAGTGGCTGCCTCCGATTATTTAAATAAGCTATCAGATATCATGCGGTTTATGTTGTACGAAACAAAGGCTGATAAAATTTTTTTATCAAAAGAAATTGAATACATACACAAGTATATCGCATTGCAAAAGATTAGAACCGCAAACGAAAATTATGTACACTTTACTGTAACAGGTTTTATCGGCAAGAAATTGATAGCCCCAATGGTTTTTATTCCGTTTATTGAAAATGCCTTTAAGCATAACAATAATAAGAAATTGGAAAATGCAATTACAGTCAATATTTTTATAAAAGACGAAACCATACAAATGGTTTGTGAAAATAAGTTTGATAACAAATTGACGGTAAAGCAATTTGATAGTGGGCTGGGAAATGAATTGATTCAAAAAAGATTACATCTTCTTTATCCGGAAACGCATCTTTTAGAAGTACATAAAACGAATGAGCTGTATAGTGTTACCTTAACAATTCCAAATGGATAAATATACCTGCATTATCATAGAAGACGAGCCACTTGCGCTTGAAAAAACAAAAGACTTTGTAATCAAAGTTCCCTTTTTGTATTTGAGTGCCACGTTCGATAATGCGCTTAACGGTCTTGAATACCTGAATAACAATAAAGTAGATTTGCTTTTTTTAGATATCAATATGGATGAGCTCTCCGGTATTGAATTATTGCAAAGTTCAAAAATAAACAGCCAGGTAATCATCACTACAGCTTACCAGGAATATGCGCTAAAGGGCTATGAATTACAGATAACAGACTACCTGCTAAAGCCGTTTGCGTTTGATCGGTTTTTGCAAGCGGTGAATAAAGCGCGGGGCAATATTGTGAATCGCAATCCGAATGCGGTGCCCGATTTTATTTTCGTAAAAACAGAAAACAGGCTGGAGAAAATAATGCTCAACGAAATCGTTTACATTGAAGGAATGCGGGATTACAGAAGAATTCATACAGTGAATAAAAAGATAATGACTTTGCAAAATTTCAGTGAATTTGAAAAATTGATCCCTTCCAATTTGGTTTGCAGAGTGCACAAATCGTACATGGTTGCGCTCAATAAAATTGAATCCATCGAGCGAAATAGAATAAAAATTTCGGGCCAGATCATCCCTGTTTCAGAAACCTATAAAGAAGCATTTTTTCTTCTCATTAAAAATAATGCATAACTCCTGTTTTATTTTGCAGATTAAAATTGCCAGTATGCAGACATCTTCTTTTGCTTTGCATATCTGGATTGTGCAGGAATTTTTATGAATGTTCTTTTGTGAAAAAAAAGATCATCATGAACAAACAATTACAAACAGGACTCATACTAATTATGATGTTCCTAAGCGCAAACACATTTGGCCAAACAAATGAAATCAGGTCAGAAAAAGTCAATGACCACAAAGTAACAGAGAAAACCTACCTAAGCATTTTGCTTAATGTGGTTAATACAAATCTCAATTACGGTAAGTCAGATAATTCTTTATCTGACAACAAAAAAACAGTGCAGGGTATTCAAATTGGAGCATCATTTCAGGCAGGTATCACATCAAATTTTTCCCTTGTATCGGAATTGTATTTTATCACCAAGGGAGGAAGGCTGAAAGAGAATAAACCGGCGGGCATCGCCAAAACAACACTTCGTTTATACACGATTGAATTGCCGGTATTGGCCCGTGTTGATCTTGGTAGATTGTATGTGGATGCAGGGCCGTCTATTGCTTATAATATTTCCGGAACCAGGAAAATTGAAGACATAACGAAAGACCTGTCATTCAATAACACAACGGAAGGGTTTAAACGCTGGGATGCAGGCATTCAGATGGGTGCAGGCTATCGATTCAAAATAAAGCATAAGCCTGTAGCATTGGATGTCAGGTATTCTTATGGGTTAACAAAAATTTCTCACGGTGATGAAATGCACAACAGATATTTAAACATCGGTTTGTATATAACAAGGTTTTGGAAAACAAATCCGCTTGGAAAAAAGAGAGACTCTTAAAGTAAAGAATCCGCCCTTACGTTTCATTACCCCGCTTCATTATAACCAATATTAAATCCCGTAAAATATACCTGATCAACTTAAATAAAATGAGAGAAATAAATTCAAATATAAAAGTCGCCAACAGTACCCAGATTTCAACGGAACGAATCCCGATGAATTCAACGCGGAAGACCGCGCTGCTCGCCGGCGTACTCTACATAATTACTTTTGTCTCGATACCGACCCTCACACTCTACACTTCAATACATGGTCCTGACTACATCTTAGGCAATGGCCCGGATACCTCGGTTATCATTGGGGGTATTCTCGAAATAATTGTGGCTCTTGCCGGCATTGGCACCGCCGTTGTGCTTTATCCGATACTTCAGAAACAGAACGAAGGCGTGGCGATGGGATTGATAGGCTCCCGAATCTTGGAGGCCTCTACCATCTTCATGGGTGTCATGTTTCTTCTAACCGTCGTAACCTTGCGGCAGACTGATGCAGGTGCCGGGGCATTGGTCAACAGCAGAACGCTTGTCATCATGTACGACCGAATGTTTCTTATTGGGCAGAGCTTCATGCCAGCCGTGAACGACATCTTGCTTGGCTTCCTGCTTTATCAATCCAGATTGGTGCCGAGGGGCCTTTCTCTTATAGGACTCATCGGCGGTACAATCCTAATAGCGGGCGACATCTGTGTGCTATTCGGACTCATAGGACAGCATGACCCCTCGACTGCGCTGTTCGCTGTGCCTGTTGCAGTATTTGAGTTTTCACTGGGCATCTATCTCATCGCCAAAGGCTTCAAGTCAACAGTTGCAGAAGCAGAAAGCCAGGATGAAATAATTCAGTTCGGAAGGGATTAAAAAAATAATAAATTTAGAATAAAAATGAAGAAACTGATTTCACAAAGGCAGGCAATAAATATCATGATTGCTTTATTAACTGCAGTACTGGTATTCCATACATTGGTATTGACAGGAACAATTCCTTATGCCATAGTTTGGGCGGGAAGGATAAGCGATGTTGCAGAGATGAGGAAATTAGAAGTGATTTCAATTTTGGTAAATGCGTTTTCGATAATAATACTGTTACTCAAAGCGAACTATATCAACAACAAAATACCGGGCAAAATACTCAATGCAATTATCTGGCTGTTGGTGCTTCTTTTTAGTTTGAATACCATAGGAAATCTTTTTGCTGAGTCTCAATTTGAATTGTATTTTTTTACGCCGCTAACACTTATCTCAACCATTTTGTGTTTACGAATCGTCATTGATAAAAAGCTGAAATAGCGATGAATGCAGAACAATCAGATGAATATTATTTTTCAAATTAATCCACCATTAACCTTTAATAAAAATGAATAACGAAGATCGTCTGCGAGAGTTTATGCAAAAAGTATGGAATGAAAAAGACTTTGGAAGCATCGCAGAATATGTTTCGCCTGCATACACAATCCATATTGACACGTCTGATCCATGGGAAGGCAAAACTTTAAATCATGAAGAGTTTGCAACAAGATTAAATTTTACTTTTCATTCTTTTCCCGATATTAATTTTCAAATCCTAACAGCAATTTCAGATGGTGATTATGTGGCAATAACATGGATAATGACCGGGACAAACAGTGGTGAGATCGCCGGCTTTCCGCCAACAGGAAAATCAATAAATACAAATGGGGCAACGATTTATCATTTCAAGGAAGGTAAAGTATCCGGGCATTCCCAGGTTTTTGACAGAACTACGATAATGAAGCAATTAGGATTTATAAAATGAGTAAAAAAATTACAGACTTTTATTTCACCTAAAAAATAAATGATAATGACTGAAAAATATTTAAATCCAACTCAGGCATCTGGAAGAGATCTGATACTACGTAATATACAAGGGCCAGTAGTGATGCTCAATTTACTTAGGTTTAGAAAAATAGCAGATTATTCCGAAACCCCCGGCATTTCTCCTTTGATTCCAATAAGTGGCGAAGAAGCCTACCATTTTTATATTGGCCAGGCATTGCCACACTTATTAAAGTCAGGAGGTGAAATTTTGTTTTTAGGAAAAGGAGGATCCTTTTTAATTGGACCCGTTGATGAACAATGGGATGAAGTGATGTTGATAAAGCAGAATAGCGTTAGCAGTTTCATGTCTTTTGCATCAAATGCTGCATATATAAATTGCCTTGGGCATAGAACGGCTGCTTTAGAGGATTCACGCCTGCTACCTCTTGTTGAATATTCCTATAAGCATTAAGAATAAATAAAAAATAAATTTTAAAAATAATCATTACAATTTTAAGCCTATTCTATTCAATCTTTCAAGGTAATGCCCAGCAATACGTAACAAAGATTGATAGCCTTATTAATAAAGCGGTTAATTTAAAACGATTTAATGGGACAGTTTTGGTGAGTAAAAATGGAAAAATAGTTTTTGAAAAAGCTTATGGCTACCAATACATTCAAAACGAAATAGAAAACACTCCCAACACAATTTTTCAAGTCGGTTCAATGACAAAACAGTTCACGGCTGCAGTAGTTCTAAAATTAGCCGAGCAACATAAATTATCGATTGACGATAAAATCAGTAAGTACTTCCCCAATCTTAAAAGAGGCGATGAAATAACTATAAAAAATCTGCTCACACATAGTTCAGGCCTTAGGGAAATAATCCGGGACACATTTTTTCTGAAAGAAAATAAACAAAAACACCTTGCAAAATGAAAAGCCTAATTAAACTCGAAGAATTGGGAGTACTTGCTCTTTCAATTTTCTTTTTATACAAACTAAATATGCATCTCAGTTGGTGGTTGTATATTATTCTTTTTTTTAGCCCTGATATCGGAATGATTGGCTATGCAATTAATACAAAGCTGGGAGCCATTACTTATAATTTTTTTCACCATAAAGCAGTGGGATGCATTTTAATATTGCTCGGAGTTATTCAACCAAATGATTACCTGCTTTTTGCAGGTATAATATTTCTGGCACATTCCTCATTTGATAGAATATTAGGTTACGGCCTGAAATACCCGGACAGTTTTAAACACACCAATGTTGGTTATATGTAATAATAATTATAGACTTTTTTTTACAAAGTGCTTAAATTTATTCCCCAATTAAATATTCCTTGCAGTCATTAAATAGAATTTAAAATTTGTCCTGTTTAAGTACATTGATGTCCTACCAATGAGCCTTCTTCGCAAACTAATTTTGTTGTATTAAAAATCATATTTAAAAACAACAAAAAATGAAAATTGTAATCGTAGGAGCAACAGGCACCATGGGTAAGCATCTTGTAGGTGCATTTGAAGAAGGCCATGAAATAATCAAAGTAGCCGCAAAAGGTGGAGACATTCAGGCAGACATCACGTCTCCCTCATCAATAGAAAATTTGTTCCGAAAGGTTGGCCCCTTCGATGCATTGATTTCAACCGCCGGGCCCACCTATGTGGGACCCTGGATAAATCTTACTGATAAAACATTTAGACAAGGAGTAGAGGGCAAGATGATGGGGCAAATAAATCTTGTTCTCATTGGGCAACACTACATAAATCCCAATGGTTCATTTACCTTGATAACAGGGGCCTTAGTACACGACCCACAAGTAAATTTTGCTAATGCATCGGCCGCAAATGGAGCGGTAGAAGGCTTTGTAAGAGCAGCAGCCATTGAATTAAAAAATGGTATCCGTATCAACGCAGTAAGCCCCACAGTTATTGAAAACTCGCCGCAGTATTTTCCGTTTTTTCCGGGCGATATACCCGTTACAATGCGCCAACTTGAGTACGGATTTCGTAAAAGCGTATTTGGTGCGAACACAGGACAAATAATTAAACCGCACTAAGCGTAAAACGAGTAACAGTGATTATAACCGGTGGCATTATCCCTATGTTTAACGCCATCGGTTACTTTAGTCAGAATCAATCTCCGGGAAAGATTAATCAAAAATAAATGAAGAAGATAGTTATCGCATGCTCATGCATGTTAAGTACATTTTTTGCTCAAAGCCAGATCAGCATGGTCAGGTATAACGACGATTTCAGTTATCTAAAAAATAATAAGGTGCTGAAAAAAAAATATCGAAAAACTAAAATATATTTATCTTTCCAAACGAAGCAATATTTCATTCGGTGGCGAATTAAGAGAGCAATTTCATTATTATAATAACCCAAACTTCGGCCACGTGCCTGCCACAATGTAGCGCGGGCGCGTTGATAATCGGGACGGTCGTGGCATCGG
>JBDSHT010000380.1:0-37122 GCA_039918315.1 Ginsengibacter sp.
ATAAAAAAGAGAACCTTCTTCTATCCTGTTGCCGAACCCGATCATGTCGTAGGAGAAAACAATGAATCCTTTACTTACTAAATCTTCAAAAAAGGGCTGTATAGCATGGTCATATTGTTGCGAGGAAAACCCTTTGGAATAATCATATTCATGCAGATAAACCACAACTGGTAATTTGGTCCGGCCGTTATTTATTTCTGCTTCTTTTTCCAAGGGATAATACAGGTAGCCATACAGGTAATCGCCAAATTCTTTGTAAGGTGTAACAGCCATGCGCCCCATTATTTTTGTGGCCGCAGGGCGCTTTAAATAAGTCCCAAAATATTCTTCACCCGCTCCTCCATTTTTTAATTCTACAGGACCAACGTTTTTAACACCCGCAGGATCTACACCTAATGCCCATCGAAATTGTTTTTGCAGGTTAGATTTTTTTTCCTCCCAGGTTTTTATACTTTTAATTTTTTGTCCTGTTGTGCTGGTTTCAATATCCTCAATTCCTTTGCGTGAATAACTCAAAGGATTGATTGTTTCACCACTTTTTATCCGCCAGTTATCAAAACTATAATTATAAATTAATTTATTTTCGGGTTTAATTCTGGTTCGTTTAAAAACATAATCAAAAAAGTCCAGGTACTCTTCAATATCACTGGCCCTCGTACCGTGCAAACCGCTCCGGAGACGAATGGCCAAATTATTTTCTGCGCCCAGGAATTTATATACTTTTTTGGCTGAAAGATAGGCCTGCTCAATTCCCCAGGGATTACTTGCTTCTTCATTAGTGGCGGAACTTAGCATTAAACCTCTAGGTGCAATGAGTGCCATGAAGCTGTTTTGATCAATAGGTAATTTATTCTCACGTCCAATAAAAAAACGTAATCGAGGAGGAAACCATGAGGGCTGGGCACAAGTCAATAAGGCAATGTCTTCAACATCATATTCATGACTTGCATAACGCCAAGGCACTTCTGCACCTGACCCTCCACTACTTGGAATTACAGCAGTAATACGTTCATCAAATGCGGCTGCCATCAATGAAAGTTTACCATTTCTTGAGTGACCCGTTAAAGCAATTTTTGACTTATTCACAACAGGTAAGGTATATAAATAATCAATAGCTCTTGAAGCGCCAAAAGCCCTTCTCATTAACCGGGTAAAATCATATTTACCTGCCCATATTTCTGAATATTTTTCAGTATCGTCATCATCATCTGCGCCGGTATACACACATCCGATATAACCACGCCTTACGGCAACCTGTGCCCATCCACGATGATACCATTGAGATAGAAAAACAGGAAAGGGACCTTTACCTTCCGGTATCATTACTTCAAGCTTTAACGTGGCCTCCAGTTTTGGGCCAAAACGTAACTCCACCATCCGCAACGTGACTGTACCTTCCTTCTTCTCACTCAAAATTTTTACCTTTAAATTATTGGGCGCGGGCGGATAAGTTCCTGTTATATAATACTGAAGTTCCTTCTTCATCCACTCCCGTTTTTCTTGCCATTGTTGCTTTGTTTTTACTGGGATATTTTTCCCACCTTCATCAATTATTAATGGATCTGGAAGGAAAGGTATTGAAGGCATCTTATCAAAGTCGGGAGGCAGTTCTCCTGTTCTGTTGAGCCAATCCCCGAAAATTTCATCTAAAAAAGAAACGCGGCCATTCTTTGTCTCGTCAGGTGGCAGCAATTTTACAATTTCGGCTAGAAGTGCTTTTCTTTTTATGGTATCTTTTAAGGATGGAGGTTGATTATTGATTGTGCCGAATTCTTTTTGATTTGCTTGTGTAAAACTTCCGAATACAAACACACAAACACAAAAAATCGAAATCTTTTTGTAATAAAAAATTGATCTGCCAAGCATCGTTTTTTTCAAAAGTATATTATACATATTTCCCTCTTTTATTTTTAACCAATTACTCTATTTTTAAACCTGACATTTCAAATATAAATTATTTTTCCATTTTTTTATTTTGGATCCACTCCGCTGTTTCATCCTGCATTTCTTTAGAGAACCGGTTGTAATCAACAGGAGAAAAGATTTGTAAATTTTCAGGCCTACCATATAACTGATATATCTTTTGGGATTGCTGAATACTTTTATTAATATCCTTTAAAGAAGCGTCTTTGTCCATTTCAGGGGCTATCACTAATAATCTCCTGGGTGCAATGCTGGCCATCACTTCATGAAAGTCGTAAGGGATACGTGTTTCATTGCCAACTAAAAAACCGAGGCGAGGCAAAATACCTCTTAAATGAGAATACCCCTTAATGCCTTCAGTCCCTTTTTGCGGAGTATCCAATCTCATTGGAGTAAAACCACAAACAGCCACGACAGAAGAAATTCTACTATCTAATGCGGCAGTGTATAAAGCAACGGTGGCACCAATGGAATAACCGGCCACCGAAATTTTTGTGGAATCAACAAAATTTAAATTCACGAGTGTTTCTATAGCACCCTCTAAATCATTTATCATTTTACCCATCTTAGACCAATGAGGAAAACGCTGATAAAAAAGTACCTGCTCATCAATCCGATTTCCAAACCCAAACATATCGTAGGTGAAAACAGCAAACCCTTTGCTCACCATTTCCTCAAAAAAAGGTTGAATCCTGTGATCGTAGTATTGTGAGGAAAAACCTTTTGAATAATCATATTCGTGCAGATAAACCATTACAGGCAATTTTGCTGAGCCATTTTTTATGAGTGCTTCTTTATTGCGTGGATAGTATAATGTTCCATACAAATAATCACCGAAGCCGGCATAGGGGGAAATTTCCATTTTTGCCATAACAGAATTGGTATCAGGCCGCAGAATAGAGCTACCAAAAAATTCTTCTCCCCCACTTTGATAAGTGTTATTTGCAAAACTTATTGGGCCGGGAGTAGATATTCCCGCAGGTTCTTTACCAATTATAAATTGCATCCTCTTTTGAATAGTAGCCTTTTTAACCTCCCAATCTTTTATGTTATTAATTGTTTTGCCTTTTGCATCCATTTGAATATCATCCAGGCTTTTGACCGGATAATCCAAAGGATTTATTTTTTCACCGCTTTGCTTTACCCAGTTTTCAAACGAATAGTCATAGTATAATTTGTTTTCGGGCTTATGAGATGAGCGTTTAAATACATAATCAAAAAAATCAACGTAAGCGCTAATATCAGTGGCAGTAATACCATGTTGCCCGGGCCTTGACCGTATTGCTACGTTATTTTCATTACCTAAAAAACGGTAAACTTTTTGGCTCGCCTCATACGCTTTTTCGATACCCCATGCATTGCTGGCAATTTCGTTTTTAGCATAACTCAATAATAAACCGCGGGGAGCAATTAATGCCATGAAAAGATTTTGATCCACAGGCAATTTATTCTCCCGGCCAATAAAAAAACGTAATCGCGGATGCAACCATGCCGGCTGCGCACAGGCTAATAAGGCAATATCTTCTACATCGTATTTATGGCTTGCATAACGCCATGGCACTTCTGCACCGGAGCCGCCACTACTGGAAACAACAGCTGTAATTCGATTATCAAAGGCAGCAGCCCAAAGGGATTGTTTCCCATTTCTTGAATGGCCAGATAACCCGATTTTACCTTTATCAATAAAAGGAAGTGTATATAAATAATCAATAGCTCTTGATGCTCCAAAGGCTCTCCGCATCAGCCGGGTAAAGTCGTATTCGGGCGACCATATTTCAGCATATTTTTCAGTATCATCCCTGTCATCTCCACCGGCATATACACAACCAACGTAACCTCGTCTTACTGCTATTTGTGCCCAACCCCGATGCTCCCATTGCGTCATAAAAACCGGAAATGGACCTTTGCCTGGAGGTATCATTAGCTCTAATAATAGTTTGGCGTTATGATTGGAACCAAAACTTAATTCCACCATCCTAATTAGAGATTCATCATCTTTCTTCTCACTTAAAATTTTTGCCTGTAAATTATTGGGTGCCGGAGGATAAGTTCCGGTTATGTAATACTGAAGTTCCCTCTTCATCCACTCACGCTTTTCTGACCATTGTTGTTTTGTTTTTACAGGAATATTTTTTCCCCCCTCATCAATTACTAATGGATCTGGAAGAAATGGTATTGAAGGCATCTTGTCAAAATCAGGTGGAAGTTCGCCGGTCCTTTTTAGCCAATCATTAAATGTTGTATCTAAAAAAGAAACATGTCCCGACGAAATATTATCTACAGGCAAAAGCTTTAGAATTTGATCTAAAAATAATTTCCTTTTAATAGTATCAGCATCTGGCTGAGAAAATTGTGAACCCAAAGGTTTATCAGAAAGCACGGCTTTATTGCTGGTACCTGATAAAATGATAAAGCAGCCAGTTAAAAAAAAGATATACATGGCTATCTGATTAATATTCTTTTTGATCGCATGTATTGTCATACTTTTTTTTTAATAAAACAGGTGAAGAACTTAACATTATTTCTGTAGTAGTTAAACACGGAAAAACGCTCTTTTTTTATATAAAAAATACAGAAACAGCCATTGAACTAATAAGGAGCAAAACCCAAGAATTACTTTATCGTAAGGCTCACCCACCAATTGCCCCAGCCATTTAAAAAGACCATTGGTTGTATATCCCCAGTCAATAAAAATTGGTGAGATATAAATAAGAATAGAATTCATACCGATAATCATAAAGAAAAAAGACCAACGTTTGTAGCCACGCACATCAATTATATAATAGAAAATAGATAGCAACAATAAGCTTATTCCTCCTGTTATTAATACAAAAGAACTTGACCAAAGATTTTTATTAAACGGAAAATCAAGGTTCCAGAGTAGGGCCAATCCAATTGAAATAATACCTGCAATGCCTAACCATTTAGCTTTACCTGTTGGCGTCATCTTATCGCTTTTAAGAAAAATACCTGCAAAAATGCCCAGCAATACATTACAGATTCCGGGAATAGTACAAACCAATCCTACGGTATCATGAATTCCTCTTGAAAGTTTGCCTGGAAGGACGCTACGATCAATATAGGAAGCGAAATTTCCGGGCTCCGTAAGATCACCAAGGGGAAATCCAGGTGCTGAAGTAAATTTTAATAACAACCAATATCCAATTAACAGTCCCCAAAACCAAACCCATTGCATCCGTTTATTAGCATATAAAAAAATTATATTGGCAAACATATAAGTTGCGCCAATCTTTCCCAGCACACTTGGGAAACGAATATCTGAAATGGGCCGCAGTTGAAGCCCGTTATTATAAACTACTCCGATCAAAATTAATATCAGGCCACGTTTTATAACTTTAAAAAGGAGTTCCCTTTTCGTGCTCCCTTTCTCCAGGTCCCGCCCTATTGAATAAATAGTAGATACGCCTGCCATGAACATGAAAAGGGGAAAAATCAAATCCCAGAATACAAAGCCATCCCATATTCCATGTTCAAACTGAATATTAATGACATTCCAGAAGGTGCTATCCTGTGCTGCGGAATAATCTTTAATGATGTACCCTAACCCCATTATCCAAATCATATCAAAGCCACGCAGGGCATCAAGCGAATAAAGACGCTGGGGTTTAGGCAGTTGCTGAGTTTCCATTATTTTTAAAATTTATTTTCAGATAATTATTGTTTGCCTGTTATAAAAAAAAAGTCCAAACAACTATCGGTTTATATGAAGGTCATTTAGAAACATTCATCAATTTATTTTTTACTCAAGCCATCTTTATAATCAAGCCATTTGTCAGTTAGATTTTTTTACCCATTTAATTTTCCGTTATTCACTAATATACATTTCACTTTAATTCAGTTAAAGTTGATGCTGCGAATTCAGTTATATCCTAAACAATTTTTTTGCATTATCATAAAGCAGTTTTCGTTCAATTTGCTTGCTTGGCGATAACTTTCGGATTTCCGCAATAGTTTGTGCTCCCTGACAAACAGCAACCAACCCTTCTGGATCAGGGCAATCACTTCCGTATAATAATTTATCCTGATGACGGATAATAAATTCACGGCCTTGGTCTTCATCCCGTGTAAAGGCGTTTAATCCTGAACCCGCAGAAAGATCACCATACATATTAGGATAGTCGCTCAGCAACCTATCTGTTAATCCACCTGGAGTAACTTTACCTTTTGGGTATCTATCATTATGATCCGTATAATTTTTATCAATGCTTGCCCACCATGCCTGGGCATGGCCAATGAAATTAACGCGGGGATATTTTTCAAGCATCGTATGAAAACGTTCAAACCCATAGTTATACCAATCGAACTGCCAATGCATAAGTACGGGAACGTCATACTCTTGTGCCAGTTGATAAATTTTTTGCATCTCAGTGGAATCACATTCAACTCCAAATTTTAATTCACCAATAACGACTGCACCCAACTTTAAATATTTTTCTATTTCTTTCACTGCACCTGGCAGATCCGGCACTTCGTTGGCACCAAAAAGAAATTCCTTTGGATGTTTTTTGGCGAATTCATACGTTACCTGATTCCCTGTTATCTTGGCCTGTAATCCGTTAGAAAATCCATCATGCGTGGACGCAGATTTAACATCACGCCCGGCAGGCAATAAAATAGTGGTAGTAATTCCCATAGCCCGCTGATGCGATAAAAGTAGATCATTGTTCCGTCCGTCATAATCAGTATGCTGATGTATATCAATGATAGGCTCGGATTCAATGGCAGAAATTTGAGGGATACCTGAACCTTTTAATTTAAAAGCAGTACCTACAAGGAGTAAACCGGTAGCTCCTATAAATTTCCGGCGCGAGAAGCCATGTTCTTCTGTCAAATTTTTTCTATCTTTTCTGGTATTCATCTTGTAAAATTTTTATATTAAAACCCAATTATTCAATTTACTTTATGTAAGACTTTATCAATCATATCATACGCTTTCATCCGGATTTCAGTGGGGAAATCATGTTTAGCCTCAGGGTAATATACCAGAAGATTGCCTGGTACGCCTAAAAGCCGATAGGCGGCCGAAGCATTTTCAATACCTTTTCGAACACCCTTTACATCAAAGTTTGCATCCTGAACCGGAGAGTTGGAGAAAAATACCCTCGGGGCGATGGCGGCAATCATCTGATCAAAATCGAAAGGGAATTTTTTAGAATCCAATTCGTATTTCTCACGTAATAATGGCATATATCTTGGAATAGCCCATGGACCTAACCTGGCTCCATATTTTTGAATAGCTATTTCTCCTGCATCATAATAATTAAACCCAGTCCATCCACAACTTGATACCACAATCTTCAATCGTGTATCAAATGCTCCGACAAAGATTGAATTGTGTCCTCCCAAAGAATGGCCGATAACACCAATATTATTAGGGTCAACAATGGGCATTGACTGTAACAGATCAACGCAACGCATGTGATCAAATACTCCTTTCATAGTTCCGGATTGATACCTGTCTTTATCAAAGTCATAATCTTTCATATCCCCGAAACTGGGATAGTCCGGTGCTATTACGATATATCCCCTTTGTGCCAGTTCTTTTGCATAAGCCAGGTTCTTATTTATACCCTGTCCATCTACACTTCCCTTTCCAAGGGGATCTGTTTCATGCAACGCAAGCATTGCTGGATGCTTATTTCCCTTACTTAAATTATCCGGGATATATAGGTAGGCAGTAAGCCTTTCATTTTCTGCTACTAAAAAATTTATAGTGAAACGCATATAATTATTTCCACGGAGACTGTCTGAATATTGAAGGTCAAAATCCGGCAACCCAACTCGACTGGGTAAATCCCCCATTCCTTTTTGCATACTATCCAATATCTGCAAACGCTTTTGTTCCCATTCCGCTTTTGTTTTTACAGGAACGTTCTTTCCCTTTGCATCCTGCATTACAAGTATTGATGAATCTTCCGCATTGACCTTACTTATTTTTGAATGCGGAGTACAGCCAACAGTAAACAGAATTAATGCACAAAACGCCGTTATTATATTTTTCATTTTTTAATTTTGTTGCTTTTTTAATAAAAATTTCAACCCAATATTTAAATTCTGATCATTTTTTTGAGAGATAAGGATATGGATAAGGAAAGGGCTTGTAACCTGGTTTTGGCACCAAATGATAATCCCGGCCTTCTTTCCACCATCCAGGTTCATCATTATAAAATGGAGGAAAAATATTCCATTCATCTTCCAGAAAAGGACTCACTTTATTGTTCCAAATAAATACATCCCCATCTCCCATTGGGGCCTCTGTTCCCGAATGTGATGGGCCTAAAGCTTTACCGCTTAAATATCCTATACCATATAAAACGGGATAAGGTTGCGGAGTACCCCCAAAAAACCAATTTGAAAGCGTAACAGCATAACGGTATCCTTGTACTTCATTGTTATATACAACTGCTTCACCACTGCGGATAGCAATTCCAGACTCCTCCAGGGAAGATAAACCGGTTTGCACTCCCTTTTTAATTTGGCCACCGTATGTGTAAGTTGTATTGATAAGTTTATTATTATAAATTTCCACGGCGCGGGTACCGAAAATGTTTCCCCTTCCTTCTCCCGGCCGCGCTTCGTGCGTATCTATAGCATGTCCCCCGGATGCTGCTACATTATTTAAAACTGTATTGTATCTGAACACATATAAAGCACTGCCGTCGGCGGCGATACTGTGCCTATGGTAATCAAAAATATTGTCCTCAACGAAAATAAAATTAGACGAGCCAAACTTTGGATCTGTCACCCATTTATCATTTGTACCTACTACAGCCACACCATAACCCGAGCCGGCACCGGCGTTATAATAAAATTCATTTTTCCGAATTAACCCCCTTGCAAGCGTATCGTTATGAATAACATAAATACCCGCATGTCCAAAATATTCAAACCTGCAATGCTCAATTAAAAAATCAACACATTCGTTCATTTCTACTCCAGTACTGTAAACTCTTGAGCCACCATCCCCACGCACCACACTTGGCTTTTTGCTTCTAAAACAAATACCGGAAACAATAATTCCACTTGACTTATCCGACCGAATGTCAAAGATTAAAATTGCACCCCATTTCTGCCCTCTCATTACAGAATCCGGAATAGCTTCTGATCTGTACAAGATCGTTTTCTTCAACCCTGCCCCTTTTACCGAGATGAATTTTTCAATAATGACACTCTTGCTAAATAAAAATTCTCCTTCAGGCAAAATAACCCAATCACCTTTCTCTGCCTTATCAATTGCCGCCTGTAAATTGGGTTGTATATCCTTGTGATGCCCCGGGCTTTTGACACTTATAGTTTTTGCCGACACCGTTGGAAGCATCAAAAAAAAGAATAAACAAATTGAGATAATATTATTTTTCATACAACCCGATTATTCACAAATATTGTATTAAATCCTGATTAATATTTTCATTGTATAATTTTCAGCGTCTTTAAAAAAAGAACAAAATCATACCAATACATTACATTTCTTCATGTTTTTTACTTTTACGATAGCGAGAAATTTTTACAGAGCGAAGCATAAACATCAAATTGCTTCACAGTTTGCCCTGATTTAATTTGTTGGATTCCATACCCAAGCCAAGAATATTCTGGCTAAAAATAGTTTTAAGAAAAAAGGAGTGGTTTTCACCACCCCCTCTTTTGTAAACTAAAACTAACTGCTAACTGAATTAAAGTTTATAACCAGGCAAAATGTCTTCCGTCCGCCTTTTTATTCCTTCCAATAAGGTACTACATAAGAATCATTATAAGATTGTTTTGGCGTTCCAAATTATAAATCAATCAATAGCTCAAAACATTTGTAATGAACCCTATGTTCGAACCATAAGGAGTACCTTTTTGTCCATATACTGTTAAAGAATACGACCTACCGCCTACTAAGAGTAAATTACGGGCTACCAAAGTATCGACTCCGGGATTGACAGCCCATAAATCATAATACTTGTACCTTACTTCATTAAATTGTTTGAAAGCTGTGACAGTTTTATATCCAACAGCACTTTCCAAGGAAACTGCTGTCGCTAGCGGTGCATCCTTATTTGCTATCAAAAAATTAAATTTTCCTGCGGCATCTGTATTCATATTCGCTACTCTCAAACGATAATTATCTGCAGGTACTTCAGTAGCGATATCGTCTTCAGTTAACACTGATTCCGGATGATCTTTTGTGCCGGTTAAAAATAAGGAATACACTTTTTTGCTTACCAGATCTACATCTCCTGAATACACTGATGAGCTATCATCAGAATTAATAAAATTAGCCTTTCGTTTACCGCTATTGACAGTAATGTAATCCAATACCCTACCAATGGTTAATTGGCCGGTATGAAGTTTTTTCGATTGGTCTAAAGAAAAGTCAAGTCTAATATCATCTCCATCATTCCAATAGTCAATAACAGCTACATTAGTGGCTTCAAAATTATCGAAAGTTATACCTGGCTTTTTACAACCTGTAAAGGTTATAATGCCGAAGGTTATAAGCACCGTGCGGGCAACCTTCAAATTCTTAAAAAATTTTATACTCATATCAAAAATTTTATTGCGTTAGTTATATGATTATTTGTTTTGTGACCAGCCATTCAAATCCAATTCTCTTTGCGGTATTGGGGCATTGGTAAAAATTTCATCTACTCCCCCATAATCCAGCACCCAAGGGGAACGTTTTCTGCTATCCATTCTTTGTTTATAAATCCCCCATCTTACGAGGTCGAAATGCCGGTTACCTTCTCCTACAAATTCAATGGCTCTTTCGGCAATAATTCGATCCTTAAAAGCTGATTTAGACAGACCAGCAGGCAAATTTCCTAGTCCAGCCCTATTCCTTATATCATTTACTTGCTTATATGCTTCGGCTGTAGGGCCATCAGTTTCATTAATGGCTTCTGCATATAGTAGCTTAATATCTGCCAAACGAACTAATGGAAAATTATACCAAAAAGTAGCCCATCCAAATTTATGTTCATCACTTCCCTCGGGTAATTTTCTATACACTGCTATAGTCCATTGAGATGAGTCTGTATAAGGTACTTTTATCCAGGTTTGAGTTGTATAATAATAATCAGCAATATTCCATGGAACGCGTTTATCGTTTGGTTCCAATTCCCTTAACCATTCTACTAATGGATTTTGAGAACCATATTTACCTCCTCCGATTTGTCCATCCCCTCCATCTGGATCAGCAGGTCCAAATAATACTGGAAAATCTGCTCCTACATCTCCACCTCCATGCCATGTAAAAGGCACATCAAATATCATTTCCGGATTATAAACATCCAGACCTAGATCTTTAAACAATTGAGTGTAGTCAGATGCTAAGTGGTAGTTAGGCATATCTAATACTTCTTTGGCCTTATCGCGGGCTAAGGCATAGTTGGCAGGATCTCCAGGCACATTTACACCATCTGGGGTTCTTCTGCTACCAGCCATTGACATATAAACCTGTACCAATATACCTTTACATGCACCCTTAGTAATTCTTCCATCACCATTAGCTAAATCGGGCAATAGATTTTCTGCTTCTTTGAGATCTAGAACTATCTGCTTGTATATTTCAGGTACCGGCGTCCTTTCTGGCTTTAGTTTAGCATCAGTAGTAGGGGTTAGTTTTAAGGGTACATCAGAAAACATACGAACCAACCAAAAGTAATAGTATGCCCTAATCGCCTTTGCCTCAGCTACTTTTGCAGGCACCCATGATTCATCCATTTTACTTAACGCATCAATTAAAGTATTGGCATAATTAATTCCAAAATAAAAACCTTCAAATGGAGGTGCATAATATGATTCTCGGCGATTGACATTTATCGGAATATAAGTTTGATTTACTATGTCATTATTCTCACATAAGAGCGCAGGGAGTAAATAATCAAACATACGAAAATCAAATTCTTCATACTCATTATAGCCTTGCATAATGGCGTATATTCCCCGCAAAGCAATATCCGCTTCGGCAGCGTTTGATGGGAAATTTTTTGGCGATAAAAAAGAGTAGGGTTTTTCATCTAAAAATTTCTTACAGCTCCCTAAACTTACTGCCATGCATACAACAACAATTAATAATATTTTTTTCATAAAAATTATTTTTAAATAAAAAGATTAGTTTAAAATGAAGCATTTATACCAAACGTAAAAAATTTGCTTCTTGGATATGAGCCGTAATCAACACCCGGTTGTACAACACTATTATAGTAATTAACCTCTGGATCATAACCCCGGTATTTAGTAAGGGTCAATAGATTTGTAGCACTTATGTAAAACCTCAGTTTTGTAAATCCAATCTTTTTAAAATTTTGTACAGGTAGGTTATAACCCAACATAACATTTTTTAGCCTTAAATAAGATCCGTCCTGTATTTGATAAGATGACAGGTAACTATATTCGTTATCGTAACCACTTGCCCAGGCTTGTTCATTTACCTGTGGATTTTGGTTGGTCCAATGGTTGAGATAAGCATATTCAGGACCTCCTTGCCAATTACTTGGACGGTTGTAGTAATACTCATACAGGTTCATAATGTCGTTACCGTAGGAGTAAGTGATTAAAAAACTAGCATCTATAGGTCCGAACTTCAATTCATTATTGATACCCCCAAAATATTTAGGATTACCGTTTCCTATCACAGCCCTGTCATTTTCATCCACTATACCATCTGGTTTACCATCCGGCCCACTAATGTCTTTATACTTTCTGGATCCTACACCAACTACCAGAGCATTATCTTTTGGTGAATTGTAATATTCTTCATCTGAATTATAAATGCCGTCCACTACATAGCCATACATATTTCCTAATTTTTGACCAACTTTAACCAGAAAAGCTTGATTAGCACCACCTATCTGAAATTGATCTATAGTCCCATTTAGTTTCAAAACTTTACCCCTGGTAAAAGCGATGTTAAAATTGGTACTCCAACTAAACTTATTGCTCTTCACATTTTGGGTATTCAAGTTTATTTCTAAGCCTTTTACTTCAATATCACCTACATTCCTATAAGCATTTCTATAACCAGAAACAAAAGTTAATTCATCTTGCAATAATAAGTTTTTAGACTTTTTCTTATATGCATCTACTGTCAACAGTACCCTGTCTTTAAATAAACCTAAGTCCAAGCCCAGATTGGTTTGTATATTAGTTTCCCACCTAAGATCTCCAACTCCGAAATTTAAAGGGGCTTGTGCAGTAACTAAACCACCTGCAGCATCTGAATTAGAAGGAATGCTTGAATACCTTGAAAGCGATGAATAAGCTGGAACACTTTCATTACCAGTTTGTCCATAACTCAATCTTAATTTTAACGTAGAAATATCATGAACTGATTGGAAAAATTTTTCTTCGTTTATTTTCCATCCGAAGGATACATAAGGGAAGTATCCCCATTGGTTTTTAGGAAATTTAGAACTACCGTCTGCCCTCAAAATCGTAGAAAATAAATAGCGGTCTTTAAATGAATACCTGACAATACCAAAATAACTCTGAAGTTGGTTCTGGCTCTTATACGAAGAAGGACGTGTAGGGTTAGAGCCAAAACTTAAATTATCGTAACCAAGGCTTTGAATTAAAAATCTGTTAGCACCAAAACTATACCCCTCTACGGTATATTTTTGCATACTAGTTCCTAAAGTAACGTCTAAGTTATGTACATCATTTATTCTTTTGCTATAGTTAATGGTATTTTCGTTTAACCAGCTTAACCCGTTATCAATGCTAAAGCCGGCTTGCCCTTCGCTTCTCGTCCCTGCTGAGGTACTAGATGGATAAAAACCCCTATACTCATCGTTTGATTTACTAATGCCACCGCTCACTTTTACATTTAAATTCTCATTTATACGAAAGGTAAATGCTGTATTAAAATCAACGGAAAATGATTGAGTCCCTAATTTGGGATCATTCAGTTCTATAACCGGGTCAACACCATGTGTACCTACAAGATTTCCTAAATTACTGGTTAAAAAATCTGAAAGTGTTTTAAAACCACTACCTATAAAAGGTGCGCCTTTAACAGCGGAAAATATGGGACCTGTTTCGCCACTAACAGCCGCACCATTTTTATTACCTTGTGCTAAATAAAGTACAGTTTCATTTGAAATCACTTTATTTATTTTAGCTACTGTATTTATGTTAGCAGTATATCTGTCATACTGAGTACCGATAACAACTCCAGGCTGATGGAAATAGCCCAAAGACGCTAGCACTCTCACATTTTCTGTACCACCTGAGAAAGTAAGGTTATGCGTTTGTCCCATGGGATTCCGCAAGATTCTGTCCATCCAGTTTATACTAGCTGAATCTCTATATTTTTGATAATTCCTAAATAAGGAAGTATCGCCGAATAAACTTCCTTTTCTTAGCGCATGTTGGATTTCTGCATACTGGCCGGCATTCATGAGCGGTATCTTAGTTGCAATATTCTGAGAGGTTATGGCGGCATCGTAATTAAGAGAAAATTTTCCTGCTTTACCTGATTTAGTTGTAATGAGCACCACACCATTTGCACCTCTTGATCCATAGGCGGCTGATGCTCCATCTTTCAAAATATCAATTGTTTCAATATCATTGACATTAAGGTTCAAATTTGAACCACCTAATTGGGGAAATCCATTAATTACATACAATGGATCATTTTGGGCACTTATAGATGAACCAGCCCGTATGGTAATGCTCACATTTGCACTAGGTCCTCCCTCAGAGGATACTACACTTACGCCTGCAGCCCTTCCCTGTAAGGCAGAATTCAGTGAAGTCTCCGGACTTTTAACAACGTCGGATGCCTTAACACTAGAAATCGATCCCGTTAAATTCTTCCTTTGCACTTTACCGTATCCAACAACCACTACCTCGTCATTAATATTATCAGCCAGCTTCAGAGTAAATTTCCCTAAATCCTGCTTTTTCGCTACAACTTCAATAGATACATATCCCACATAAGAAATAACCAGAGTCGTATTGAGGTCTGCATTAATTGAAAAATTTCCATTTGCATCGGTGGCAACTCCAACGTCGGAGCCCTTTATTTTAACTGAAGCACTAACAAGTGGTTCACCGTTTTCATTTACAACCCGTCCAAAAATATTAACAAGAACTGGTGGAGTATCTGCATTGATAACAGGAGTAGGTACTTTTTCCTTTTCTTTTTCTTTGATAACTACATTATTCCCCACAATCGAATAAGCTAAACTCTGGTCTTTCAAACAAATATCCAGTGCTGACTGAAGCGTTGCATTTTTCACCTTCACCGTTACCGTTCCCGCTTTTTCAAATAGCGATTCATTGCAAAAAAAAGAATAGCCTGTTTGTTTGCTTATTTCCGTAAACACCTTTTTGAGCGGGGCATTCCTCTCCGAAAGAGTAACATACTGTGAGTAACCCACTGCACTTACCTGCAAGCAAGTGGCAATTAAAAGAATGACTGTCAGTTTCATCGTCAAAAAGATTTTTTTTCTCCTTACCCAGTAAGGAGATTGGCTTTTTGAAACGGCTGCTTGTTGTGCTTCATGTTTTTGTCTCTGCCGGAAGACAGGGAAGCTAAATACTTTAAATTGCATAATTGAGCGTTATTTTGGGTTTTAAAATAAATGATCTCAGGATTGTTTTAATTACTCGAATACTTGCCGGGATTTCTCTTTTGCGGAATCCAGCTTTCTTCAGCTAATTCATTCTTTATAAATATTTTTTTTTGATAAAACAATAATCTTTTTGTTTTCAATCTTAAAATACACACCACTCTCTTCTAATATTTTCAGAACCTGCGATAAAGTAGAATTCATATTGATACTGCCCCAGAATTTCATATCCGGCACATTATCTTCATAAACTACATCTACATCATACCACCTTGTCAGTTGGTTCATCACCATTTGCAACCTTGTGTTGTCAAAAGAAAAATATCCGTTCTTCCAGGCCATTATTAAGTCGATATTTACGTTATTTATTACCTTGATTGCCTCGTTTGTTTCTGCCTGCTGGCCAGGTTTAAGCATTTGTACTTCGTTGTTATTTTTAACTTGAACCGATCCCTCTAAAAGAGTAACCATGGCAGCACCCTTGTCATCATAGGCATTGACATTAAAATGCGTTCCTAAAACACTTATTTCGGTATGGTCATTAATGATAACACGAAATGGCTGTTTAGCATTTTTTGCCACTTCAAAATATACTTCACCTGTAATCTTTACTTGTCGTTCACTACCAATAAAAGCCGTAGGATAAGAAATTGATGATGCTGAATTCATCCAAACTTTTGTACCGTCAGCTAAAGTAAGTTGGTACTGACCACCTATAGGCGTTGTCAATTTATTTATAAGTACTTCCGAATTAGCATTGCCACCCTTTGGTTTATAAACAATTTCACCATTAGAGAGCTTTATTACCTTCATATTTCCTTGTTGGGAAATTGTTCCATTTTGCGAACTATCTAATTCAATTTGGGACCCATCTCCCAATGTTATCATCGCCTTCTTTCCGCCTGGAGCTACATCATGTTTAACAGAAATATTTGCAATATTAGTTTCAGCAGACAAAGGTTTTTTTCCATTTAATAAAAAAAAGGTACCAGTACTCAAGATGACAAAGAGAATTGCCGCCGCTACCCACCTGAAATTCCTTTTGTTTTGAATTGGAATTACTGGTATCGCCTTCGGCCTGTCCATATTCATTCTAAGTTTTTCCAGCATCCTATAGGCAATCAAATCAATTTCCTCATCTGAAAGTGAAAGAGTAGTATCAGGATTCTCCTCAAAATATTGATAATATTTTTTGATAAAAGCCGCTTCTTCAGGAGTAGCCTCACCTGTAAGATATTTATCAATAAGTTGATTGAAACGACTTGTTATAGACTGAGATGGCATTCTTGAGAATTTATGATTCTAAAGTGTGTATAAGATATATGCCACCAAAAGCGCAAAATGTCCCAAGCCGAATGAAATTTTTTTTGAAAGAATTTTAAACTACGATTGTAGCAGGATGCCAAGTATGACAAAAATTATCGGATTAATCCGGGCAAATAGGCCATTTAAAGAAGTACGCAGTTGGTTTTGAACCGTTTTTTGTGAAATCTGTAGAAGGTGAGCAATTTCCTTTGTAGATGCATCAGTTTGAAGATGTTCCATAAAAATACAACGTCTTTTTGCTGGCAAGGTTTGAGCATAAGCCAATACTAACTCCATCATCTCATCAGTTAATATTTTTGCATCCGCAGTATTGGTATCTATTATTATTTCTTCAAAAACACTATGAAAATATAAAGTCCTTTTGCTGCGAGTAATAAAATTCAGTACTTCGTAACGAACAGCGGTAAAGAGATAAGCTTCCAGATTGAGTATCTTAAACCCCTCTCTTTTGTTCCATAATCCCATAAATACATTTTGTACAATATCTTCGGACTGTTGTCTATTTTTCAATCTTTTATCCGCAGCGTTAAATAACAGAAGCCAGTACCGGACATAAACTTCTTCAAATGCCTGTTTATCACCTGTTGACAATTGGTCAAGCAAAGAAGAGTCGTCAAGTAATATTTTTCTTATCAAGAAATTGAGTTTAAAAAAGATTTGGCAAACTGCTTAAACTACATCGAATCAAATTCCGTGTACGCCCACTAAAGTAAACTAATTTAATTACTCACCAAATTTTATTTTCGATAACGCTTAATCAAATCTTTGATTCTTGAATATTCCCTTCCGTTCCAAAAACCGATAGACTATACATTTTTGAATAGTAAAAAATGGCGAGTTTACCTATAAAAAATTCCCCGGAATGATTAATTGCTAAGGATGATTTTAAATTTACTTCTGTACAAAATAGCTACTTTCGTGTACGTTTACTTTTTTATTTCATTTCGCTTAATCACGATCATTTTCAATTCCATGAAAAAGATATATTTCAATTTAATTATCCTCTTAACTATTTTTATTTCCCAAGTAAGTTTCTCGCAAATGCAGGCCAGGCAAGAAGCAAAGGAAAATATTGACACTCTACCTTCATTACCTTTTTTACCTAATCCATTACTAACAAATGAAGGGAGGAATAATATCCCGGTAACTAGTAACAATCAATGGCAAGAAAAAAGACAATGGATTGGCGAACAGTATCAGCACTGGATATGTGGCACTTTTCCTCCTGCACCTGACAAAGTATCCGCACAAATAATTTCAGAAAAAAAAGAAGGAAGTACATTATTACGGATGGTTCAGCTTTCATTCGGACCTGATAATAAAGGCAAGATGACTGTGGAATTAATTATTCCTTTATCTGATAAACCGTTACCAGTTTTTATGACGCAATGGAACCATCGCGGTTGGGCGCAAATTGCCGTAAGAAGAGGTTATATAGGTTGTGTATATGCCGGTGCCGATGTAAAAGATGACACGAAGAATTATGAAAAACTATATCCCGAATACAGTTTTTCCACTTTAATGAAACGCGCCTGGGGCGCAAGCCGGGTAGTTGATTATCTATATACATTGCCAGAGGTTGACACGGCACGTATTGGTATAACAGGTCATTCCCGAAATGGGAAACAATCTTTACTGGCGGCAGCATTTGATGCACGCATTAAAGCAGTAGTAAGTAGTAGTGCAGGCACAGGCGGGGAGAACCCGTTTCGATATACTGACGATGAGTTTAATAATGAATCGATTGATAGTATTACCACTAATTTTCCTGATTGGTTTCACCCGCGTTTAAGATTATTTATAGGGAAAGAAGATAAACTTCCAGTTGATCAAAATTCATTAATGGCTTTGGTAGCTCCCAGAGGATTGATGCTGAGCACGGCTTTAAATGAAACTGAAGGCGGCGCATGGGGAATTGAACAAGCCTTTTTTTCTGCAAAAAAAGTATATCAGTTTACTAAAGCCGAAGATAAACTGGCTGTTTCATTCAGGAGTGGAAGACACCCTGTTGCAGCTCGAGATATAGAAAACTTCATCGATTTTTTCGATTACGTTTTTGGCCGCTCACATACACCTCCGGAAAACAAGTTGTATTATAATTACACTTTTGAAAACTGGCAATCCATCAGCAAAGAAAAAACAGATCCTTTGCAATTCACGCAACATAGCTCACTTGCAACTAAAATTAAAAATGATGGGCTCTCGCAACTTAAACAAAATACTGCCGAAAACATCAAATGGCTATTGGGGGATGAACCGCCAGGTGTACAATCTAACAATGAGGGAAAGATAGGTGAGTTGGTACCTGATGATTATTTAGCAGATGTCATTCCTATTGCAAAGATCAACCAGAATATCAAAAAAATAGTTATTGGCCCTTACGATGCGGCTGGTGATTATTTGTGGGCATACCTTTATCTTCCCGAAAAAACAAATCTAAACATAGGTTCTACGAAAGCTAAATTACCGTTGGTGATCTTCCTGCATGAATATGCGAATGGAACGGGCTACAGAAGAAATGAAGAATTTTTTGAGCAGCTTACTAAAAAAGGGTTTGCCGTATTGACTTTTGACATGATTGGCTATGGCACACGAATAGAAGAATTTAAAAATTTTTACTCCCGGTATCCACATTGGAGCATAATGGGGAAAATGGTTGCAGACACCAGAAATATTATTAGCGATGCCATCACACGGATGCCCTTTATTGACAGCAGCAATATATTTATCACAGGATATGCGCTTGGCGGCACAGTTGCTATGTTTACGGCTGCACTGGATCATAGGATTAAAGGACTTGCAGTGGCAAGTGCCTTCAGTTCGTTTCGTACAACTGATAAAACCACCGAAGGCATCAGGCATTATTCTCATCTTCATGGGCTCATTCCACGCTTAGGTTTTTTTGTTGGCAATGAAGACCGGATACCGGTTGACTTTGAAGAAATAATAGCCACTATAGCTCCTACCAATTTGATGATAATCGCGCCCAAACAAGACAGGCATCATCCCCCGGATCAAATAAAATCAATCGTAAATTTCAATATTGACTTAAATAAAGAACTGAAAGCGTCTCACTCATTAATATTAAAACAACCTGACACTTATGACCATTTTTCTAAAAACATGCGAGAGGATATTTGTAACTGGATACTTCAAATAACGAAAAGCACTATAAAAAATAAGTAGTGTGATTTCATACGACATTATTTTACCGGTATCCTTTCAAAAGTATTCAGGTAATTTCTTTAGCCTAAATTTTTCACTTTTAAATCATTTTAATTAAAATGAAACGTTCCATCCTGACCTTTATATTTATTGGAGCTTCTCTTATTGTTGCTGCCCAAAAGGAAACTACAAATAATACTACAAAAGGTGTTAAACCACTTTTCAAAGTTTCAAAACAATCTTGGTCTGCAAGTGAATTATGGGATCAATCCATCTCACAAAACTTGAAACTTGTGAATGAATCTATTGTTCTCGACGACAATTTTCTAATTGAGGACGATGCACCTGGAATAGGTGCTACCCGTGCTTCCGTGTGGGATACGATTCGATATGGAGTTACATTACGAAAACATTTGAACATTGAAAGATGGCCTATTAAAAAAGCGACAATTACGATGATGGCTTACCCGGTTCAACCGGTCGGAGACATGAGTGGGGGTAAATTAGAGTTTCGGGTAAATGGACATACTCCTATTGTTTATGAAGTGCGTCATTCCTGGACTTCGGTACCCGTACCAGAAGAATACCTCAAACATGGTGAAAACGTAATTGAGGTTACAGTACATGATAAGAATACAAAATTTTCCACCCCCATCGCATTATATTCTAATTACAAATATGGCTTGGCAAGTCCTCCTTCATTTCCTCACAGTGAGCGAAGTCTTGATGGAGGAAAAACGTGGACTCATAATGATCTTGGTGGATCTAATAACAATAGTGGTGAATACTCAATTCGCCTTAAGTTGCAATCATATCATCAGGAAGGTTGGTTGCAAACACCCGTGATCAATTTGGCGGATAGTGCTAGCAAAGGAGTTCTATACTTTCCCTCTACCGTTACAGGCGGTCAAATCAAACTAGATTCTAAATATTCCCAAGGAAGTGAATTGAAACTTTATATCCGAAGTGGCAACATCCATTTACCTGAAGTTGGAAAGTGGACAGACTGGCAAATATTGTCGAATGACAAATTACCTTCAAATTTTGATGATCGATTTATTCAGCTAAAGCTAAGTTTCAAATCAAATTCTGGTACTGTTACCCCACGAATAAATAGTCTTAGCTTGAATAGCCAGTGGACAAATCTTTTACCTGAAATAGGGAAAGAAATTGCTGTAACTGATGGTCTTAATTATGCCATGGTCAGAAGTTCATTTCCTTTTCAAAATGAAATTCCATCTTATCCCGCTTTACAGGAATTACGTAAAAAATATGATTTAGATAAAATAGTAGAAGGAGCACATTCAGAATGGGAAAAAATAAAATTACTTCAGAATTGGGTAGCGGGTCTTTGGGATTGGCATATGCCAGATGCTGAAGGAGCCGACATGGTGGCGTGGGATGCAAGGGAAATATTGAGTACTACTGATAGTACGGGGAAACCAAAAAAAATCGGAGGCTTTTGTCTTTATTATGATGTTGTATTTGTTCAGGCATGTCAAAGTCTAGGCATTGCAGCACGAATAGTCAATATCAATTATGCTGTCATGGGTGGGCACGAAGTGAGCGAAGTTTGGTCACGTGATTATGGAAAATGGGTAATGATCGATGCTCAGTTTGATAACATTTATTATGACAAAAAAACAAAGGAACCGTTGAGCGTTCTGGAATTACACAAGGTATTTTTAGATACTTATTTTCCAGGGGGCGAATCGATTAATAGAGATGCCTGGAGTATACAAGATCGTGACCGCCGTTCAGAAAATATTGATCCTTCAAAGTTGCCTATTTACATGGAGTCAGGAGGTCATGCCCTCGGCGGGCAAATAAGTAACAATTATGTCTGGTGGAAAGTAGTGTTAAATGAGGCTGCACCGGGCTACTCGGGTGGTTATGGTTTCTTCAATACAGGTGAGATCCGTTGGCTTCCGCGAAGCAATTGGCTTAGCAAGCCGCTACCCATGCCAATATCGCACGGTTTATTGCATTGGCCATGGGATGGATACCTTGAATGGACTGATGCACAGACTCCGGAGTCTCCTGAACACCGTTACTTCGTTCGGCGTGAATCGGACATTTATGGACGTCTCTTTACAGTCGATTTTGATGCACAGGCTGACGAAAAAGGATTTATTCACCTCAGCATGGCTACAGATAGTCCGGGGTTCTCATATTTTGAGTTGATTACAAATGGGCATCGTGTAACAACATCTAAGCCTCAGTATCTATGGAAGTTAGAAAAGGGGATAAATAAACTGGAGATCCGAAGTGTTGATGTATTTGGTTATCGCGGTGTCATGAGCAAATTAAACATCAATTATATGCCTAACAAAACCAGCACTGGGAAGAAAGAACTATAAACTCAGATTACTCAATAGAGAAAACAAGTTAATTTGGCTGTTTAATTTCTAAAGCGTCGCGTTAGACAAATTATTACTAATGGGGTTCGGGATAACTTATACCAGTGAAGAGATTACAACACGCACTGGCGCATGTTGTATTTGCACTGTTGTAACAATTGCAAAATGCATTGCGCCAACTCGCTTGGAAAAATTAGAAATTGTTGAAGATACTTTTTTAATAAAAGGATTGGGATAGTTTGTACTTTCGGAAATACAAAACAAAAATAACCCGACAGTTTATAGAAGTGCTTAGAGTATTTATTTAGTTTTTCATTCAGAGAAATTCAACATCAGTGACAAACAATTTGGAATTTTAATTCATTCCAAAAAGCCAAAAGATTTATATAATGCTGACAAGAAATTCTAACAGGAGTAGATTTTTAATCTTACCTAATTGAAAAAAATGCCCCTATTAATCCCAATACTATTATTCCTGGTTTTTACTTTTTTATCTGCCATTCATTTTTATTGGAGTGTTGGCGGACGGTGGGGAAGCCAGTCCGTTTTTCCAACAAAAGACGACAGTATAAAACCACTAAAGCCAGGATTTATACCAACTATTATTGTTGCCCTGGGTTTGTTAGCAATGGGTGTGTTTATTCTTATACAAACAGGTCTTTCTAATTTATCTCTTCCATCGTCGATTGATGAATATGGGCTTTGGATTATTGCAGGAATTTTTATTGTAAGAGCCATTGGAGATTTTAATTATGTAGGATTTTTCAAGAAAGTCAGGCACACTAAATTTGGGAAGAACGACAGTAAATACTACTCACCATTGTGTTTGGCAATTGGAATCTTGACAATAATAATGGTGCTCACCAAATAAAAAATTTTGCTTTTCAATTTTGCGCAAGCAGGAAGTACCTGATAACAATAAGTGTAATTTTGGTTCCGAAAGCTTTCGGGATTAGCACAATCAAAATTTTACACTAACCTTATATGGGACAAGAAATAGAAAGAAAATATTTGGTTGACCGCAACAAGTGGCAACAAATTGATAAGCCTACAGGAAGCCTTTATAGACAAGGTTATTTATTGATAGACCCAAATAAAACAATTCGAATAAGGCAAACAACGGACAAAGGTTACTTAACTATTAAAGGTCGTTCCATTGGAGCGACAAGACCTGAATATGAATATGAAATTCCTTTTAACGAAGCAAAAGAATTGTTAGATAATTTTTCAATTTCAGAACTTTCAAAAATTAGATATAAAATAGCCTTCGACAATAAAGTTTGGGAAGTTGATGAATTCTTAGGAGACAACACAGGACTTATTGTGGCAGAAATTGAATTAACAAGCGAAGACGAAAGTTTTGGTATTCCTGCATGGATTGCCAATGAAGTTACAGGAGGCGAAAAGTATTTTAATTCAAGTCTGACAATTAACCCTTACAAAAATTGGAAACCGTAGTAAACTTAGTGAATAAGACTGCGCCCAACCTCTCAAGTTAATCATCGCAAAGCCGTCAACTTATAGAAGCAAAATCATTCCCCCTTCTATCACGCAACCAGAGCCGTAGGCTCGATACATTTTGTAACAACGGATTTTAATCCGTTGATAAATAAAACATAACCTTTCTTTAAAGAGAGCCGTAGGCTCGGACCATATCTGCAACTAAAAAATCAAAATAGGAAAATGGTACGAGCCTACGGCTCTCTTTCCATTTTGTTGTCTTCCCCCAACGGGTTAAAACCCGTTGTTACAAAACAGGTCGATGCTACGCATCTTATCTCATGCAATTTAATGTTGCATTTAACTACCGCAGTCTGACCTGCGGTGCCGACCGCTAATATCAACCCATAATTCGAGCGAAACTAGCGGTCAGCACGCAGCGCGTCAGACCGCGGCTGGTTTTAAACCACTGCTAAGGAGACGCGGCATCGGCTTTGAGTTTTAAAAAAATCAGTAATGGCAAAAACCAGAGCCGTAGGCTCGATACATTTTGTAACAACGGATTTCAATCCGTTGATTAAAAAAAATATAACCTCTCTTTAAAGGGAGCTGTAGGCTCGGTCCATGCCAGCAACTTGTATACAATTACAGAATCTGTTGTGCCAAATCGATTTAAAATATTGTAAATGGCAGAAGATATTTTATTTACCATTAGTATTTGATTGTTCGTACTTTCGAAAAATCAAAAACTTGTGAGAATTATTCAAATCAAATGAGGACTAAAAAAGTACTTCGTATCATAGGAGCCGTTTTAGCAATCTTTGTAGGCCTCTACCCTTTTATCTATTTTTTTGTTGATCGGAAATTTGGTTTGTTACAATCCAAAAACGACACTGTTTTGACCAATGTTTTTTGGAACACAGGGTTTTATGTACACATCACATTAGGTGGTATTGCTTTGCTAATCGGTTGGACCCAATTTAGTGTGAAGCTGAGAAAAAGGAAATTAAAATTACATAGACAGATTGGTAAAGTTTATGTGATTGCGGCTTTGCTTAGCTCATTGACTTCTGTTTATATTGCCTTGTATGCAACCGGTGGAATCATTGCTTCTTTAGGATTCATGTGCCTGGGCATTATCTGGTTTTACACCACCTTTAGAGCCTACATCGAAATAAAAAATGGACAAATTGAAAATCATCAGCAGATGATGATATATAGTTACGCTGCTTGTTTTTCGGCAGTAACGCTCAGGATATATCTTCCCATTTTAGTGATGTTATTTCATGACTTTATTAAAGCGTATTTGGTAGTATCGTGGTTGTGTTGGATTCCTAATATTATAGTTGCGTATTTTTTAGTCAGGCAACTTCAGAAGCAAAAAGTCAAGATTGCAATCAACAAAATTATTTATGCACGGGGCGCCGGACTGTGAGTTTTAAAAAATAAGGGAAGGCAAAAAAATGAATATCCAAATGTTTCGTGGCGACACGAATCATGGCACCCCGCCTCTCAAAAACAAAAAGAGGCAGCCCTAAAGCCGCCTCACTTTACTCTCTTTAAATTTACCACCACCACGAAGTTCATTTAAAGATGCTTTTTTCTAAAAACCTAAATCGGTGCCTTCATCAGTAGCAACGAATCAATCAATATTCTTTATTTCGATTTCACAAAACGAATGGTTTCTTCTTTTCCATTGTACCAAAGTTTCAACACATACACTCCTGCGGCATACCGACTCACATCTAATGAAATGGTATTGTTATTAGCGACAGATTGTTGCGCTACCATTTTACCACCATTATCAAAAACATATAATCGGATCTGCGCAATATTTTCCGTGCTGCTTATCGCGATGTTCAGTTTGTTGGCTGCCGGGTTTGGATACACAGAAAGCAATACATCATTATTAAGCACGCGCAACAATACCACATTGCTGTATTCAAATTTTCCATCCGCATCCACCATCTTCAACCTGTAAAAATTATTACCAGCCAGGGGTTGTTCATCCACATAAGAATACTTATGTGAGGTAGTGCTGTTGCCTGCTCCCGCTACTGTATTTATTTTCGTATAAGCGTTAGCGTTTGATGAACGTTCCAGTTCAAAATGTGAGGTATTCAATTGACTGCTGGTGGCCCATTTCAGCAAATTACTTTTACCCTGTTGCTCCCCCGTGAAGGATAATAAAGTAACAGGTAAAGCCCCCAGCGGATAATAAACCTGTGACCATCCATCACCAATGCCCCCGAAGAAAATAGTGTTTGGTAGTGCTCCTAAATTATTGGTATTCCAGCCGTCACCCTGCCCCCCAAGAAATATGGAATTTGGTGAAGGATCATAACTGCTATAGTTCCATCCATCACCTACCCCTCCTAAGAAAATAGAATTGCCTGTAACATTCGCGCTGCCGTAATTGAATCCATCTCCTGCTCCACCGATGAAGATATTGTTGGAGGCACTTGTAGAGTTTTTTAAATTCCAACCATCCCCATCGCCTCCATTAAAAATAGCATTGTTAGGAGGTTGCGCCATCACACTCGAAGCGCATAGAACCATAATGATGCTTATTATTATTTCTCTTCTCATTGTTGTATATTTTATAATTGAAAAGAAAAATACTATTCAGCAGTACGAACGGCACGCCCGTTTACATTTACATAATTTGTTGTGTATTCCAATGCCGCGCTACTTCTTTCACATATCTGCAAATTCGTAGATGGCTGACCAAAATATCCTCCTCTTCCTGACATTATATAGTTATTGGAAGAGCTTTCCCAAGTGGGTGTATTAGCTTCTGCAGTGGCATTCAAAGCACCGTCACCATGTTTGCCATCAAAATTTCTGCTTTCCGGCGTACCGACATAAACAACAAGTTCTAAAAGGTTTCCACTCATTTCCATAATACCATAAAAAGTAGCTCCACTTGTAGTACGAGTGCCGGATGCCGTTGCAAGAGCCCCACAACGCATAAGAACACCAGGCCCGCCTGCATAATTCGCATTGCCATTAGCCCATACTTCATTGGCTGCGCCCAGGTTAGTGGGTGTGATAATTGGAGAAATAGTGGTGTTGCCCCAGGCGTATTCTAATGATACGGGGAGATTATTTCCACCACGGCAAGCTTTCTCATATTCCAACTCTGTCATCGGGCGCATAGCGGCCCAGTCCAGCCATGCAAGAAAATTTCTGACTGTTCCCAAAAACGCTGATCTTTCGGGGTTTGCAACTGTCATAGCAGGCACGCTTCCGGTTGCAGAAATACTGTTCCTTGCATCTGCATTAGTTTGGTCAAGTGAGTTTAAAAAATCCAATACCTGTTGGTTGCTGAACTCATATTTCATACTCCAAAAAGCATTAAACCCTTTGGGGAAATTTGCAGGAATCGTTCCACTTGCTATAAAGTTAAACCCAGCGAACAAATCTCCTGCGTTGGTGCCGCAGGTAATTGCATTTTCATTTGTTATAGGAAACCAGGTATCAACCAGACCATCTCTGAACTTGTAAGTTTCGCCAGATGCGTTTCCAAGACTAAAAGGGCTTTGCGGTACATACACCATTTCAACTGCAAATACCCTGACCTCTACATTTTCGTTATCCAAAACTCCATCCGCTCCATAGTTCCATTGAAGGCCGGCGGCCGCCCAGTTTACCGTACCAATTCCATCTGCATTGCGATACATCCAAACTCCTTTTCCATCGGTGGAGGTTTTGATCATACTACCTGATGGTATGGTTTGCCCTGCTATATCTATAGTGGCATGTTGCCAGGCTGACGTACTTTGTTTACGGTACTTAACAAAGATCCAGCAACCATCATAATTGCTTTCGTTGGTGCTGGTGCGCCAACTATTTTGCCAGGTAATATCATACTTCACTTGTGTATGATGGGTAGCTAAAGCACCGGTTTTATTCTGTGGGCCGAGCGACACATTAGTCACTACTACATTGTTTGCATAACCGCATAGTAAAACGGTAAAAGTAAGAACGGAAAGTAAAATTATTTTTTTCATAATTGCTGTTTTTAAGCGTTACAAAAATCTCTGTAATCTGCTCCGGTATCAATACTCCCACAGGAGTATTTTTGATAAAAGATTTTTACATACAATTTCTTTCTGCTATTTTCATTTCTTAATTTTTATGAGAAACACTTTTTTTACCATTACCATCTTGCTATGTTGCCTTGTGTCGTGCACCAGCCCTGAACAAACGGATAGCGCTTTTGTAAAAGCAACATTTGATAAATATACCGTTGCAAAAACCGCAGGTAAAAATGAATTGATAGTGTTCGTTAAGGAAACGGATTCCCTGCTTTCATCCTACAATAATTCAGTGTACGATGGATTAAACAATTTTATTAAAGGGAGTTATTTTAATGGCACTTCTAATTTTAGCCTGGCACTTACATTTTTAAGTAAGGTGGAAAATGATTTAGAAAAATACCCCGCGTATGATTCACTGCGGCTTGCCTCCTACCTTTTTTTAAGTGACGTAAATACCAATTTGGGTAATTATGATGAGAGCATGAAGCAGGCACTGAAAGCAAAAGAAGGCTATGAAAAATTAGAAATGCCAGCAGGTGTATATGGTGCTAACATTTCGATGAGCCGCATGTTTCAGGCAAAAGGTGAGATAAAAAAAGCCAAGGATTTAATACGATCAAACATGCAGGTGGCGGATACGAATATGAAATTGAAAGCCATGCATGTGCTCGCTAACATTTACGGAGAACAGGGAGAACTGGACAGTGCGCTGGCAATAGATAACGAAGTTATTTATAACAAAACCCTCTACCCTGAAAAGTTTGTAAGTCCGTTTTTAAATAACAAGGCTTTGTGCCTGAATGAAAAGAGGCAATTTGATTCCGCACTTTATTTTTTCGAACAATCATTACTGATAGATTCTGCGCAAGGTGCTGTACACAATATGGCTGCCAACTATAGCGACATGGGAAGTATGTACTTGTACCAAAATGATTTTGTGAAGGCGAAATATTATTCACTCAAAGCACTCGGCCTCAGCAAGACAACCGGCAAGAAAATGTTGACGCTGTATAGTTATAAAAATCTTTACCAGTTACATAAGATGGCGAAGGATTATCCCAATGCTATGATGTATGGCGACTCGGTCACAACACTTCAAAAAGAACTGGATAATGTAACGCTCAACAGCAACATACAGGAGTTGAATATGGTGTATGAGACTTCTAAAAAGGAAAGGAAAATTCAACAGCAACATGATACGATTGAAAGAAATAAAATATTGTTTAGCGGCATAGCCGCAATACTATTGGTTACGGGTTTGTTGATTTATAATTACTATCGTAAAAAGAAATTGCAGCACCAACTTGAGCGGGTAAAATCCCAGCAGGAAAATGAGAAGGCAATTGCAGCGGCAGAACAAAAAGAAAGGCTTCGTATCAGCCGCGACCTGCATGATAACATGGGTGCATACACATCCGCACTGATCGCTAACATTGAGAAATTAAAACTTAAAAATGTTGACGCTCCTGAGTTAGGAAAGATGCAGGACAATGCAAACCATATCCTGGGCAGCCTGAGAGAAACGATATAGATATTGAATAATAAAGAAGTGAGCCTCACCGATTTTAATGATGGATTTAAAAACTATTGTTTTAAAGTATTGCAGAATTTTGAAGACATTAGTTTTAATGCCGAAGAGAATATTTTGATGAATAAAAAATTACCCGCAACCACAGCTATCCACCTGAATAATATCTTACAGGAAGCAATGCAGAACAGCATTAAACACAGTAAGGCAACGGCCATTAATTACACACTAAACTGTGATAGTAAATTTGAGATCAGGATCAGTGATAACGGAAGCGGCTTTGAAATGGAAAGCACAAAAAAAGGAAACGGTCTCGATAACATGGAATGGCGCGCCACGGAAGCTTGCGTAGCGCTGCATTATGAAAGCGTGCCCGGACACGGTACCATGGTGAGCATAACAGAAATTTAAAAATGCTCTTTACAGAGTATTGCCTTACTTTAATAATAATACCAGATTTGTATCATGCCCATACACATTGCCATTGTAGATGATAAGCGGATCAACCGGGAGGTGGTGAAGGATAAACTCATCGACTATAAAGAAATAGAAATAATTTGTGAGGCTAAGAACGGAGTTGATTTTCTGAAACACTTAAAACTGGCAAACCCTTTACCCGATGTAGTTTTGATGGATCTGGAAATGCCGGAGATGGATGGCATTGAAACGATATCCATTGCAACCGCCGCATATCCTCACATAAAATTTATTGTGCTCACCGTGTTTGAAGACACGAACCGGATTTTTGAATCTATAAAAGCCGGGGCCAATGGTTACTTGCTGAAAGAAGACAGTGCTGTAAATATCATTGACGCCATCACCAATGTGTATGAGCATAATGGCATTCCGATGAATCCGGCGATTGCAAGAAAGACAATGGATTTACTTCGACAGATGCCGGTGCACACTTACCGCGAGCAGGAAGAAAATGATAAAGTTGACATCAACAATGCAGGTCTCAGCGACCGTGAAATGGATGTGCTGAAAGAAATGGCCAGTGGAAAAAACTATAAAGCGATTGGTGAAAAATTATTTATTTCTCCCCTCACCGTGCGCAAACATGCCTCGCACATTTATGAGAAACTCCATGTAAGTTGCCGCGTGCAGGCTGTGAATATTGCGCATAAGAAGAGGTGGTTTGATTAGGGGGTTACATTAGGTGCTTTAATAATTCACGAGCCGAGTCTCCCGAAGCAGAATCGGCTGAGACAACATCACATCATCCATCTTCAAAAGCTTAATCCCATCCATATCAACATAAACACCACCGTTAAATATGTCCAGAAAATTGTAAAAACAATATGGATGGATGTCTCAAATCTTTTGCCCCTCCACAGTTTTGAAGAGTAGCCAAACAATTGAATAAAAAGGCGTGCCATCCAAAATATTCCAATTCCCAGTGAAACCTGTTTTCCTAAAAGGGTATGCACGAGATCGTATGATGATGTTAAGCATAACAAGCCCATCAGTAAAACGATTAGCGCGATAAAGAATGAATGCACATACACCAATTGCCTGTTGATAATACTCAATGGAATTAGTTCTGTTTTCCAATTAAAATATTTTGGAAAGATGGCATGAACTAATGCCAAGGCCATAAGCAGTACACCAATTATTTTAAGATGTAGTTCCATTGTTTTTCAGGATAAATGTAGTGATGAATGGAGTAATTTTTATTTCCTTCACAACCTGTAGCTCTGACTGCTGAAAGGTTCTCAGCCATGTAGCTCTTGAATGGAAATGGAAGAACCCAATGTTGTACGCAAAAAAGTTAAAGACATCCCGTAAATGTTCTGTCACAATAATTTGACCTGATGAATTTAAAACCCTCTTTAGTTCTTTAAAGAAATTCACTCTTTCCATGTCGTTTCTAATTTCGTGAGCAGAAAGAATATTAAAAATTCTATCCGTTGAATCATCCATCAACGGCAAATGATTTGTGCTTATCGGCTGTGTATTTGGGTATGGCGGATAGGCCATTCTTGCTCTTTTGATTGAGACTTCCGGATGCTTTACCGGATCGTAAAAATCAAAGACTAAAAGTTCAGCATAAGGAAATTTGTTTTGAATCAATTCGCTCGTTTCATCAAACCCTGCATGGATGTTTACAATCTTTTCTTTGTCACTAAAATGTATCTTATCAAGCCAGTCAAGAGTATATAGATTTGAGAAATCATACACATAAGATGACACTGCTAAAGAAACCAAGGTTAATGCAATAACAAAAAATAGTAGAATAAATGACGCGGTACTAACAGTTGCATTTGTACTTTTCGAAAGTAGAAAAAGAACAACAATCGCAGCGATGGAGAGCGTATAGAAATGCCAATTAAAACGAATAATATTCCATGTACCCTGGAAAGGTTTTCTTATTTTTCCCATCGTTCAATTTTACCTTTCTTCCAATTATAAGGAACGTCCCTTATGATAAAAGCATTGGCTAATTTGACTTCATTTAAATGCATGTTTTCTAAAAAGTCAAAGTGATAATTAAGTACTTTTACAGGGGTTGGTACCCAGTTTTCTCTTACACCTTCTATGATCAAAACCTTTTTGTTTACACTGTCGAAACTGAATGTAAAAGGCAAGGGACCTGCAAACCTTCTGGCTTCTTTCCAACTCACAAAAGGTGAACCTTCGGGCAAAGAAACATTTTCATCATGAGCTGTTTCAACACCAATATTGAAATCAGATTTCACAGAGGAAATCTTTATGGTATCGTTTTGCTTCACCTGTTGAATGTCAGTCGTAGTGTACTTATATTTGGTAAATATATTTCCCAAAAACTCCATCTTCTTTTTATCCGTTTCTGATTTTAGAATATAAAGCCCTCTCAAATTTCTTCCTGCGTTATTCTTGTAACGAACAAACACACGATATCCTATCAGAAAAAAATCATTACCCATAAATTCAGGAAAACCTTTTGGTCGCAACGCTTTTGTCTGAACCATTGCCACTGCAATGAAAGCCCATTTATCCTGGAAAGTATCTAAAGTCAAACACTCAGGAATCAAGGTTTGAATCTCTTCTTTAGGAATAGCGAAAGTGAGCACGAGCGAGCTTTCAAAAAATGATTCTACGGCAAAGGGATGATTTTTTAAAAATGAAAACATGCAGAGTTTATGAAGCTATTTTTTTATAAAGTCGAAATTCATTGTAATAGATCAAAAGTATAAACAGGAACGCAAAAAGTGAATTCGCTTTTCGCCATAACAACAGATCAGGTACCAAAATGAATTCCATAGTATTCATTGTAGCCACGATAATAATTTGGGCAATCGCACTTAGCCGTGACCATTTTCCACTCAAAATCCAGATCGCCATTCCAATTTCAGAAAGCCCAATTAGAACGGTCAACTGTCTTGAGTTTTCACTTCCTAAAATTCTTGCAACTATTTCCTCGTGACGAGGTACAAGGTTCAATACTTTGCAAAATAATCCATTTGCAATCCAAACGGATGCGATGAAATAATTAAGCAGTTTATATTTTGTTTCGTTGCTCATTTATATCTATTTCATAAATGCAAGTTGCCAATTCAATTTTATCAAAAAGAAAACTGTTTCCATTTCCTATCGCCCTTCGGATTTTTCTCAAAATCATTAATTACAATTTCGAGCATTTCAAGTTTTCCTTTACTAACTTTTCTTACTCTTTTTTCTTTATCAGGTTGCATAACAAAAATATCGAAGTCGCAAACACCAACCTGTTGCCATTGGCCATTCTTCAATGAATAAGCGATTAGCCTTTTAAACCTGCTTACACAACTTGAATAGAATATGCAGATTTCAGAAATGCCATCTTCATCAATGTCGCCGATCGAAAAAATATTGTCTGGATGACAGCAATATGAATCTGTATATAACCTCGGCAGAGAAGTATCCAAGAAGCAATAAGACTGACCTTCATCACAAAAATTAAAGGGTACCATCACGAAAACTGAATCGTTGATTTTGTCACCATTGATATCCCCCATATTTTTGATTCCCTCAAAACCCTCCTTTAGGAGAGTGTTTGAATAAGCCATAATGCCACAAGTATCTGATTGATATTTTTTAATATAGTCATTCAAAAGAAATTGTTTACCCTGCAATAAAGTATCACCGATGAAACTAATATTCTCATTCATTCTTTGTCGTAAACTATCAATATTAATCTCCTGTTCCTTTGCTATGATTTTTACATTTGGAAGGTAAACATTTGACCGTTGGCAGGACATAATAAATACAGATATAACAAGAATGAGCCTCGAAAACAGATGATGTTTCATTTCGTTCTTTCTTTTACTCCTTTCCTTTTTGCCTGATTTGATCTGCTAATTTTTTCGGTGCCACTTCGCAATAAGCAGTTTGTAACGCATCTGCAAATAGATCTTTATGCACTCTTTTCATTTCTATGATTGTCCAACCTTGTGTCCCCCATTTATTGTCAACGGGGTAAATGATGGTTCTGTCTCCAGCACAAAAAACGCCCTGATCGAGTTCAGATAATTTTATAGATGCGCGTTTATTTTTGTCATCGCAGGTTGCGAAAATTTTCTTCTTTACCCGAAAAGATATTTTATCGAAATGAGGTTCTTCTGATGCTTCCGGGAATGAAAGTGCTAATTTTCTAAAACTGTCGAGGGTTACCATATTTGTTTTTTAGCCTTATTATTTTCCGCTCTCGTCTTGTTTCCTCTTCAATCTTATCATAAAATACATCGCAACAATTAACAACAAACTGGATGAAGTCCGCAGCCAAAATCCAGTATCCATTAGGTCTGATGTGAACATGAAATTCAGAATGAGTAAGAGTACACTTGCGATGATTAGTATAAGTGGAAGTATGTTTTTTTTCATAGGTTTATTTTGTTTTGCGGTGAACCGTAAAGAATGTTTCTTGTTTAAAAATAGTATTTAAAATAACAACCGAAACTCTTAAGAACAAACGAGTAAGTGGAAATTTTCAAAACCTTAGTATAGATGCAATCTATATAGCATTGACCTTATTCATCTCTTTACCAACGATTATCTTTTTTCAATTTTAGACGATTTGGAAGGTAATAAGGTGGAGTTATCTGGGTTTATTTTTCTACCAAGGTTTTACTATGCCTAAATTCGTGGCAGGCAAAACTATTCTTTAAACCACTATATATATATCGACTATTTGGAGGCCCGTCCAAGGTTTATGCCATGACCAGGGCAATTCATTTGATAATTTAATTGCACAACACGTTCCTACGGAACGATAAAATATTTTACACATTATCACTACCCACGAAATGTTCCTAACGGAACAAAGAATGAGTCTAATTTAATTTCTACCTTAAAAATCGAATGTTTCTAATGTATTGCCGGAACAAAGAAACAGCCAGATTAATTTTCTATTTTAATAACAGAACGTAATCGATGTTCCAGCGGAACATCTAGTGGGTAGAAAAAAATTGTGTATTTCTTTTCGTTCCGTAGGAACGTTTTGTGCTGATAATAAAATAAAATCTCCTCGAACCCGTGCAAACCCACGTCGGGTACTCTCCTATTCTTTTATTTCTATGATGTAGGAATCTGTATTGGTTTTATCTCCACTTTTTACTGTCCTTTTAAAACTGATTCTTTTGGGAAAACCAATGGATGGAATGAATTGGTATTCACTGTAATCTTTGATCTCCAAACCTGCGACCACTTTCTTTGCTTCTTCTTTTGCTTTTTCGTTAGGCAAATCGGCTCTCTTAAAAAATTCTTCAAAGAATTTTTGGGCTCCATTTTTATCGATGTCCTGGCTGATCACTAAAGTGAAATTATCTTGTTGAGGATTTAAATTTGTGATTGTAGAAGTGATAACAGCAGGCAAAGGCGCACCGCCAAAAGGATTGGGGAGTTCGGCTGCTGCACTCATTCCTTTTTTATTAAATGAATATCCGTAAGGAGCATAAAATAATTGTATCTCCCTTATCAAGGCTGTCTCTACCATTGATTTGGAATTGAACATGGCTTTCGACTGTGCAAGAATTTTTATTGCGGTACTATCCATTTTTTTGGGTAAAGAAAACTCCATCATTTTAATATAGGCATCCCTTACTTCCTGCCAATTTATTAATTCTTTGAACTCACCGTTTTCAGAAGTTGTAAAGAGCATCTTCATTCCGTTGAAGGCAGTAAGTGAATCTGCATACCGCGGATTATTTTCTTTTAGTTTTGCTGGCAATTCAAATACCCATTGAATGGTATAGCTATCTTCTGTGGAATCCAAAATAGTTACATGCGCCTCGTAGCCGAAATTAAATTGAGATCTTAATTCACCCCCTTCATAGCTTTCTTTATTATGAGCCATGTAAAATATTTTGCTCTCGCCTTTCTTCCAATTCGCGACATAGTTTGCCGATGAATCATTAAATTTTTGCTGGGCAAAGGACGAAGAAAGAATGAAGAGAGCTAGGATGGAGAGGAGAGGTTTCATTACTGTGGTAATCCAAAGATTTGAAAAATGTAAAACTGCTTTCATAAAGATTGTTACCCTTGAAACCCTGAATAGCACTTCTATTTGTTTGAGTTTATCGTAATCTTTGTCTGTCATTGCGTTTCATCTTTATCAAGCTCAAATCTTAATTTATCCTGCTCAATGAGTTGTTTCAGTTCTTCCTCTTTAGGTAGTACCAACATATATTTGCTTGCAAACAGATTATTTTTATCGTTAAGCACAGAATACTTTACAATGGTTTCATCTTTTTCGGAGCAAAGTAATATACCAATGGTTGGATTATCATCCTTGTTTCTTTTCAGGTCATCAAACATGCGCACGTACATATCTATTTGCCCAATATCCTGATGTGATAATTCTCCCGTTTTCAGGTCAACGATTACAAAGCATTTGAGCAAATAATTGTAAAACACGAGGTCAATAAAAAAATCTGAAGTATCGGTAACAATGTGTTGCTGACGGGCTATAAATGCAAAGCCTTTCCCAAACTCCAACAGAAATTTTTGGATGTGATTTATGATAGACGATTCAATAGTGTGTTCCGTGTTTTTAGTATCATTTGATAATCCCAGAAATTCAAAAATATAGGGATCTTTAATCAGGTTTTGGATGGATAGGTTTTCTGTATTTTCTGGTACATGTTTTACTAATCTTTCAAAGGCGAGGCTGTTTATTTCTCTCTGTAGTTGCCGGCTATTGAGATTATTTTGTATCGCTTCATTCAAATAATAATTTCTTTTCTCTAAAGTTTCTATTCTTGAAAGTAGTCTGTAATGTGTCCAACTCAATTCGGTACGCAATGCGTTCCAAATTGGAAATGCCAGATAAAATGCCTTCATATTGTTAAGGTTTCGTTCATCAAAACCCTTTCCAAATTCAAGCATAAGCAGTGTAGCCAGATTTTTCAATGTTGCTTTTCCATATTCAGCCCGGGCATTTCCGCCTAATTCTTCTTCAATTATTGTTTTACCAATTTGCCAGTAGGTTTCAATCAACACGGCATTCACCATTCGGTATGCCCTGCCCCTGGAAGCAATAATGATTTCTTTAATCGAACTGAATAAATGATTGTTATCTTTTTCCATGAGGCTATTTTAAAATTAACCAGTTAATCAATTCAAATTTATTTACACTATTTTCTTGTTTTTCCTGTGGCTCAATAGTAGCGTTCCGAAACCTGCCCCAATATGCAGCAAAAGCCAGTACTTTTTAAGTTATCTGTGAATATTAAAGATAAAGGACTTCTATAAATTATAAAGGTGGATACTTTAATTGCGTGACCGTTCTACGTTAAGTTATT
>JBDSHT010000381.1:0-28531 GCA_039918315.1 Ginsengibacter sp.
TAGGCGCCAACAACATGTTACCGGCCAAAGCCCCGCGTCCACTGATTATTACCAATTCAGGGTTTATGATATGAATAAGAATAGCAATACCTCTTCCGATGTTATATGCGGTTTCCGATAATAGCTCTACAGCCAGTTGATCTCCTTTCAAAGCCGCATTGATAATATTGGTAGAGTCTTTTTCAAAATCACCTGAAATCTGTTTTATAATAGATACCCTTCCTTTCTCAAGTTCTTCGTTTGCCTTTTCTAAAACCACTAACATGGAGGCTTCCGTTTCGAGGCAACCACTTTTGCCACAGCCACATAATTTATTATTCTCAAACAAAGGAATGTGACTAAACTCTCCTGCTAAGCCATTGTTTCCCCTGAACATTTTTCCATTAATGATGAGTCCAAGACCCACGCCCCAACCAAGGTTGATGACCATCGCGTTTTTGCTGTCCTTAACTGATCCTAATTTTAATTCGGTGAGAGCGATCAAACTGGAATCGTTATCAATAAACACTGGTATTTCTATTTCTGCTTCTATAGTTTCAGCGATGCTTTTGCCTCCGTTATCCAGGAAAGAATAATTAATTCCTTTATCGACATCCACAAATCCCGGCATACCAATCCCTACACCAATTATTTTTTCTTTATCTACCGGAGTAGTTTCAATGAACTTTTTAATACAGTCAATAAGAGTAGTAAGCGCGTCCGGATTCTGCCTGAGAACCAAATCATACTTTTCAAAATATTCTACATCACATTTGTGTAAATCGATGATGCCAATTTTAGTAACCAACTGGTCCATTGCAACCGAAACTGCATACATTCTGCCTGCAATTAAGGAATACATCAGGGGCCTTCGCCCACCAGTTGAAGATGCATATCCACTTTCCTTTATATCCCCTTCAGTTACCAATTCATTTAAAATCCGCGTTGTGAGGGGCAAACTCTTTTCAATTATAATGCTGATTTCAAGTGCCGAAAGAATGTTACCAAACGAAAGAGCCCTTAAAATTTGCCTTTTATATTGGCTGGTTTTGGTATTCATGGAATAAAAGTATAGAAATTTTACGAAGTATCCAAAACTTTTTAAAAATATTAATAACTATGTATTAATATCAGCTTTTTAGTGCTTGTTTTTAAAATATTTTATATGTTATGTTAGACAACATAATATTATTTTGTGCTGCACAGAAGGAAAGAAAATTTGGAAATCATTTTTAAAAGGTGGAATCCATCAGGTGGCTTTGGTCCCATTGTAGGAAAGGAAGAATGACAGGCGACAGCGATTTATATTGAAGATCAATATGGCGAACTATCGTTCAGGCCGCTGAGGCGTCCCGCCCGGACTATATCATTTTCCAGCAATACCATTCCTGCCGGGGAAGATGAAATGGTCCCTTAAATAAATTGCCTTTTGTTGATTGGGAAATTGTTCCGTCGCGATGTAGATAACCATACCATTCACCGTGCTCCTTATCATGAAAATGCGTGTAAGCATAACTGTGAATTTGTTGATGCCAGGTTTTATACTTTTCGTCTGCGGTGAGTGAGTACGCCAACAGCGTGGCAATGATTGCTTCATTTTGCGGCCACCAAAATTTCATATCGTGCCAATACTCCTGTACCGGCTTATCATAAACATCCCGGAAATATAATATGCCGCCATGCTCTTTATCCCAGCCTCTTTCCCACATATAATCCAACATCCGGCAGCCAAGATTGATAAGGCGCGGATCATTGTCCCGGTATTTAGCTTCATGCAAAATAAACCATGCGCCTTCAATGGCATGACCCGGATTTAATGTACGTCCGTCAATATGATCGATGATACTTCCATCTGGTGCTACCTGCTCCATCACACATTTGATATCATCTTTGACAAAGTATTGTTCAATTTCATTTATCCATTTTGTAATCCATTCATCGCATCGCGGATCGCCAATTGTTTCACGCAATTGTTGTGCAGTATTCATCATGATCATGGGAATACCAATTCCTTTGCTCGGACGAGCACCTGAAAATTTTGGTTCTAATTTTAGTTCTCCTGTTGCATACGCAAGACATTTTCCAAAAAGGCCTCTCGCCATTTCGGCCAATTCATTGTCAGCAGTAGCTTTTGCATAAGCGGCCATCGCAATTACAGTAAATGTTTCGGAAAAAAAATACCTTCTTTTACGAATCGGCTGTCCTTCTCTGGTTACATGAAAAAACATTTGACCATCTGTGTCGAAACAATGCTTTAATAAAAAATCCACACCACTTTTTGCGCCAGCTAACCATTCAGGCTTTTGCTCTACCGTGTTATATAATGTCGCCAAGAGCCACGTTGCACGGCCCTGAATCCATACCGCTTTATCATCATCGAGCAAAGTGCCATCCCTATCACGCATCAACAAAAACCCACCATACTCTTCATCAAAACTTTTTGGAAACCAAAAAGGAACCGTGTCATTTAGCAATTGGTTTTTATAAAAATCAGATTGCTGCTTAATGTAAGTGTGGTCTAATTCCATAATTTATCTCAAATAAAAGGTGTAGTTATTATTTTATGATCTTCTCAAAAGAAATATTTTTCAGTAAGACTTTTTTGGATAGGCCTTTTAGACAATCCATACAAAAAGAAAAAAAGCGGTAATTTTTTTTATCAAGATTAACCCCGCCATTAACAGTGACCACCGTTATACCAACCGCTACTTATTCACCTTGTCGGTAATCGCAGTGATTGGATTTCCTATGCAACCACTCGGCATTTGAATGTGCAAAAGCGCTGCAAGTGTTGCCGAAATATCGGTCATCTGGACGGTTTGATTTGTTTCTCCATGAGGAATTTTCCAGCCCATAAATACCAATGGAATTTGTGTATCATAATTATTCCATGAACCATGTGTAGTTCCTGTTTTGTTATAAGCACCCAGGAATCCGGATTGCCAGATTATTTTTATTTCTCCACTTCTCTCACGATTGTAACCGTTAACGATCATATCTTTTATTTGCGTAGGAACCGCCATGCTGGCTGGGTTCGATGCATCTACCACATATAAAACTCCTGGTTGCTTTGCAATAAATTTTATAGCTGCTTTTTTCAATTCATCCTTATTCAATCCTAATTTTTCAATTTGTTGATTGTCGAAATTAACCTGGTCGTTATCGAGACCAAGTACCAATCCATCGCCTGCAGTAAAATATTTTTTCAATTCTTCATTCAAACCCTTTTTTAATTCAGGCTCATAGCCTGCTGGCATTTTATTCTTTTCCATGAAACCAATTGCATGAGCAGCACCATGATCAGCAGTAAGAAAAACCATATAATTCCCTTTACCAACATTTTTGTCTAAATAAGAAAAGAATGAAGCAAGATCTCTGTCAAGTCGGAGATAAGTATCTTCAACTTCTATAGAATTTACACCAGTCATGTGACCCACATAATCGGTAGAAGCACAATTGATCGTAAGAAAATCAGTGCTGCTTCCTTTGCCTAAACTCTCTCCCGCAATGGCTGCTTTTGCAAAGTCCAGCGTCAGCGTATTTCCAAAAGGCATGGACCGAATAGCACTTTTATTTTTAGAGTAAGCCAAATTTAAATCGAACGGGAATGCCGGTGTTGTAGCACCGCTTAGTTTGCCTTCCCACGGTACGTTATCTTCGGTACTCTCTGTGTAATCTTCCTGTTTCAATAACGTCTGCCAACCTTTACTAATCAATTTTTCGATGTGCCCTTCCCCATTAAATTTCGAAACCCATGAAGGTAATTGTTGCATGTACCAGGTGCTGGTAATAAAATTTCCTGAAGCATCGTCCATCCAATAGGCGCCTGTTGGGTTATGCCCTGCGGGCAAAATAGAAGCTCTGTCTTTTAAAGAGACACCAACCACTTTCGATTTAAAATTGGTAGCCAGCCGGAGTTCATCCGTGATGGTAGTAACCATTAAATTTCGTGGTGACATTTTACCAGCTTTACTGATATTACCTACTGAAGAAACAGTTGAGTCATCTGTACAATACATATTTTTTCCGGTTGCCTGATTACGCCAGTCATTCCCCGCAATGCCGTGAATAGAGGGTACTGAGCCTGTAAACACAGTGGCATGTCCAACGCCAGTATAGGAAGGCAAATAATTGATGAGGGTGTTGCCGCAGGTAAACCCTTCGCCCAACATACGCTTAAATCCACCCTCAGAATATTTATTATAATAGCGATATAAATAATCCCACCGCATTTGATCTACCACAATGCCAACCACTAATTTTGGACGTTGCAATTGTGCAGAAGAAATTATAGATGAAGAAATTAAAACGAGGAATAACAAAAACTTTTTCATGATAAATTAATTTGAATTTAATTACGAAAGGTAACTTTCACCAATCAGCACGACAATTTAAACAAATTATTTTAGTGTTAATTCTCGTTTTATTTTGAAGGGATAAATGATCGCCAACATTGATTTATTTTCTATAAAATTTGCGAACATTTAATTTTAATTATTTCAAAATATCGCTAACGGGAATACGCAAAAAATAAAGCTCCCCATTATCTCCTTCATACAAAACACCAAGGGTGTTCTCATCAATTTTTGTGATGTCGGAATAACCTGCAGTTGTACGGATATCAATCAATAACTCATTTTGTGCCCACCATGTTTCTCCCAAATCAAGGCTTGCTTTTATCGTTGTGTTTCGTCTTCTTGTTTCCGAAGCTACATTGCAGAAAAATAAAACGTCTTTCATTTTTCCTTTTAAATTTACCCTGGCTTTTATAAAACTCGCCATTGCAATCGGATCGATAAATTCCATAAAAGAGGTCTGGTGTTCGATCCATGTTTTTCCCATATTGGTGGTAGTAGCTACGCTTCGAAAATTGCCTCCGTTATCCCGCATGTTCAACATGAGGGTTCCGGGTGTTGTTTCCACTACCTGCGCCTCGGTTGTGTTGGATTTGGCACCGGTACCGCTTTTCCATGTCTTACCATGATCTTCGCTATATATAATTGAGGAATGTGGAATTCCAGGTTTTTTGGTTTCATCCCAATATTGTGAGGCAAAAACAAGGGTTCCATTTTGCATGGTTATGCCTGCCCCAGGTCCATTAAAGTATAAATGCCATTTAGGATCTTTCACCTGCTTTGTAATACTGTAAGGTTGAGACCAGGTTACCCCATCGTCATCACTACTGGCCAGCACCAACTGCCCGGTAGTATCCGGGGAAAGTCCGGGCTCCGACCCTGCGATGGAACGATTGCCTTTGCTCCATAAAGCAGCCACCCAAAGCTTTTTGGTAACGGGGTCAAATAATACGGCAGGATCACCCACGCCATTATTTTCATTTGGCACACCCATGTCCATAATAACTTTCATGGGCTCCCAAGTATGACCTCCATCAGTACTACGGCTCATACCTACATCAATATTCCCCGGAAGATCCCTGCTACTGTTATATCGAATATCATACACTGCGATTAGTGTCCCCTTATTGGTGGTAATCATTCCCGGGATACGATAAGTATTCACACTATCATCTCCTTTTTTCCGAATAGCTATACCAACTCTGGTTTCAAGTTTTGATATGTAGTTGGCTGGTACCGTTAAAATCCGATCTTTAGTAAAAACCCTTGTCCTTACAAAATGTTGTTTTATTCCGTTTGATTCGGTAATGTAGTTTGCTTTTACATTGATCTTCTTATCAATATTTGCATCGTCTTTTAATACTATGCTTACGGAGATGTAATTCAGTCCTTGTTTAAACGTTACGTCAATGGGAATATTTATCACAGCAGACTTTGGTTTTACAGAAGCAAGAAATGTTGCTCCTTCCAGGAATCCTCTTTTGGTCAAATCCCGAAGAACAATATCAATTTTTTCTATCGCCTTTAATGCATTTTCATCCAATTGCAACTGGATACTTTTGTATGTAACTGCTTTATTTTCCGGCACTGCAATGTTTATCCAAAGAAAAGGGTTAAACGGCATCCTTTTCATCAATGGAATATTGTTATAACCGACAGAAGCCTGCACCGTAGATGCAGGAGGCTTACTTATTTGTTGTGCATGGATACTACAGTCAACACAAAGCAACAGGAGGCCTAAAGCAAAAATATTTTTGAAATTCATAGTGATATATCTATTATTTATTTTAAAAAAATTGAATTTTTTATGCATCCACAAAATCATTCACTTTAGGTCGAAGGAAAATTAACTGTACTAAGACAGCCAACAAAACTACTCCGCCAAGAAAAGCAAAATCTTTTCCGAGGTTTCCCTCATCGGCTGATTTGCCTAAAAAATCGGTAATGAACGCTCCGGAAAATACTCCCACCATATTCATAATTCCATAAGCCGTAGCGCGATGTTTTGAAGAAACAAACTGGCAAAGAATTGGCATGTTGTTAGCATCGAACATTCCAAACCCAACACCAAAGCAAAGTCCCGCCGCAACCACATTAAAAACCGAATGTCCTAAACCCAGCAGCAACAACGATGGAATCGTTAAACCAAGTCCAATGGCACTTGTATAAATTCTTCCGCGAATATTTTTCTGCACCCACCTATCTGAAAGTATGCCGCCAAATATTACGCCGATAAATGCTGAAGCCGCAATGGTGATAGTGGACAATGGTCCAGCCTGACTCATCGGAATATTCAAATTTTGTGCAAATAAAGTGGGCAGCCAATTCTTGGTTGCCCAACCAGGCAAACTGGGTACGGCAAAATAAAACAGGATAATCCAAAAAGAAATGTTGCTGAATAATAAAGCGACTCCTTTGAAAAAAGGTGGCTTTGAAATTTTCATTTTATATTCAAGTGACTCTGCATCCTCTGCTTTTTTTGATCGTAAAAAAATAATCAGGATCAGTGAATAAAATATTCCGGTAAGACCAAACCAATGAAAAGTGGTATGCCATGTAAACGCTGCAGCTACCGTTGCGCCAAAACCACCAATGGCTTGGCCGAAATACAAACCTGTCATGTGAATACCAATGGCAAGCGAGCGTGTTTTCTCATTGTGAAAATCAGCAATTAATGATAAACCTGCAGGAATATAAAGTGCCTCACTAACGCCCATGATTGCACGAAGCCAATATAATTGATGGAAGGTAGTTGCATAACCCATTGCATAAGTAACTCCGGACCAAACAAACAAACTACCAACGATGATCCATTTTTTATTAAAGCGGTCTGCAACCAGTCCTGAAAGTGGGCTCGCAAATCCATACACCCACAAGAAGATGCCCATCAGATAGCCAAACATGGTCGCGGACTGGAGTTCAACAATATCCAATTCCATGGCAGGCCTCATGGTTGCCAACATTTGCCGGTCCATGTAGTTTAGCAAGGCAACCACCCAAAGCAGACCAACTAAAACCCATTTGTAGTTTTTACTTTGAACCATCATTATTTAATTTTTCCGACAATAATATCCGGCGTTCTAACACCCGGCTTTATTTCTCCATTTGAAATTAAAATTTCCCCATTCCAATTTACGGCAGTTGTTGTAACCTGCGCGGGATAGGGGTATGTGCCTGCTTTGATCCAGCAATCCGACTGGATATTGTATAATAATATTTTTTTTGAAAATCCTTTGTGTTCAGTAATCAGTGTATTTTTTTCTTTGGTCAATTTGTCTTTTTCTTCTGTTGTTGCTGCACTTGCAATTTGGGAAATGTAGGTTTCGATCTTATTAAAGGTTTCACCGTTGTCACCACCAATCATTAAAATATAATTTTTATCAATTGCTATAGATGCCGCTGCAGAAAGATTTGAGATATTTTTACCATCGCAAATATTAGCAAGATCTTCCCATGCTTTTTTATCCAGATCGTAAACAAAAGTGGTATGATGCAATTCGCTGATGCCGGAAGCTGTCTTTGTGCGGCCACCAATTAAATATAATTTTTTCCCCTGCGCAATTAGTGATGTATTGGCCATTTCAAAAGGTAAATCAGGAAGAACATTCCAGTTTTCGTTTGTATCACTAATATCCAAACACATAAACCTATTGGAAGATTTATTTTTTTCATCGCCACCTGCGATATAAACAATATTGCCAATGGAAGCGGCAGCAACATTCGTTAATGCATCTGGAAGAGAAGGCAACATTTGCAGACGCACTGCATTATTTTTTGCATCCCAACTCAAAATAAAGACCTCTTTGGAAATTCCATTTGCATTTTCACCACCAACACACACAATGCCTTTGCTTGTTGATGCTGTACCGCAATAACCAATAGGAAAAGATAATTTACTTTTCACATTATTATTCCAAACATAGTTATCGCCTTTCTTTTGCAGCACATTGATTTCATCAGAAAAAAACTTTTTACCTCCTTTCCAGGGCATGCCTTCGGGAAAATTTGCACCTCCTGCAACGATCAAAACATCATTGCTAATTCCATTAATCGGACCAGCCACTCCGATGGACGGAATACCATTGATACCCGGAAGTTGGGTAGCCTTCTTCCATGTAAAAGCCAGTGATATCCCTTTTTTATTTTGGGCCGATAATGTCATCGTAAAGAAGATTAAAAGAAAAAAAATGATTCGTTTCATTCGAAGCGTTTTGGAAAATCCTGCAAGAGATTGGAGGCAAAAATATTATTTGATAGGTGCCTGCCGATCCGGTTAATTCCGTTTAGAACAAAAGCTACTGAAATTTAATTGCTCCACCTCCTGTTTAAACAACTCAAAATTTTCTTTCGACATATTTTTTACCGGGAGACGGAATTCTCCGCAATCGTGACCGATCAATTTCATGTATGCCTTCCCGGTAGCAATACCTCCATATTTCCCCAAAAGAGAAATCATGTCAATCGACAATTGCTGCAATTGCTGCGCCTTTTCTAAATCATTATTTTCAAAGGCCTTTATCAAATCATAATACAACGGCGCTGCATAATTGAAAGTGCTTCCTACAGATCCAATTGCACCAACAGCCAGCGCTGATAACATGTTTTCATCTCTTCCCCAAAGCATATCATATTTCTTATTTTGAAATTGAGTGCAGGAAAGAAAATCCATAAAATCTTCGTGAGTATATTTTATACCTGCAAAATTTTCGATCTTACCATCAACCTCTTTTAAAAGTTCGATCATGGGTAAATTGCAACCGGTCAACACCGGAATGTGATAATAATAAAACGGCATACCCGGAACAGCGTCTGCTACCTGCTTACAGCATTCTGCCAGAACAACAGCATTAGAGGGTTTAAAATAAAAAGGAGCCGTAAAAGAAACTGCGTACAAGCCTGCATGTTGTGCATACTTTGCCAGTTCAATACAATCGGCAAGGCAGGTGCCTCCGGTAAGAAGCATTACTTTAAAATCACTATCATTTTTTGTACAATCTGCCCAGGCTTTTGTTACATCTTTTTTCTCCTGCATGGTGAGTGAAACACCCTCGCCTGTAGAGCCACAGATAAAACCACCGGTGACACCATTGGTTTTTAGCATTTGATAATAACCGGGAATGGCGCCGATGTTTAAACTACCATCAGAATTTAAAGGGGTAAAGGGAGCGGCAATGAGGCCGGAGAGGTGTTGGGTGTTCATAATTAAATATTTGAGTAATAATCCTTGTACTAAAATCTTTGCAAATTGGGTAGTACCAACGCCATAATTCGTTTATTGTCCTTTTATAAATAAGAAAGAGGTGTCCTTTCAAAACGAAATACCATTTTGAGAAAAGTACACCTCTATGTATCTTTTTTGTCTAAGGTTTAGTCGTTGGATAGCCAGGCGTTTGATTTACCAACGGATCGTTTGTCCAAATACCGGCTTCAATGGGCCATAGAATTTTATATACCTGATCAGGATTGTTTTTATCCAAAACACCATAAGGATGATTGGGGCTTTTATACACAAGCGGATCACTACCATACTTCATCCTTCGTAAATCGTACCAACGTTTTCCTTCAAACACAAATTCTTTACTTCGCTCTGCAAAAATGGCTAATTCGTTGGCATCCTTTGATCCGTTCACAAACGGAGTTGGGTCGTTGGCCGCACCACCAAATGCACGATCGCGAATTTGTTTGATGTAGGTAGATGGATTACCGTTTTCAGCATTAACAATTTCTGCCAACATCAGCAGCCTGTCTGCTTCCCGATATACCGGCCAGTCATCTGCATAATTCCTTACATTAGCATCTATAATTCCCATAAATTTCACCAGAGCAGTGTTTCTTACGGTTACAGTGGGCGGAGTGGTACTCTTATCTACTTTATAATAATCATAAAAAGTGGCATTCCTTCTTTTATCGGCTACATCATAAGACTGGAACAAATCAAAAGTGTATGCGTAGCGTTGAATTCCACCGCCCGTTCCCAACGCTAATGGATCATCTAACGTGGCACCGGTACCTGTAGAATCTTTGTAATGCAATCCGGAAAAATTAAAAGAGGAGTAAAGTAACATTGAATAGCCATTCATGGATGCTTCGCCTAGCCGGAAACGGATAGCAAAGATAATCTCATTGTTATTTTTCTTTCCATAACTGAAGACATCCGCAAAATTTGCCTGCAATGAGGTGCCTGTTATGGCATTTAATGCTAATTTTGCTTCTGCTAAATCGCCTGTAGTATTATACACTTTCGCAGACCATAGATAAACCTCTCCTTTTAACATCAATGCTGCTAAAGGATTCCATTGGCTTTTATCGGCAGGTGCGCTGGCTGCTCCAAACAAAGTGATGGATTTATTTACATCTGTTTTAATAGCAGTTAAAACCTCAGTTTCAGTTGCCCTTGCTTTGCGCAAAACAACCGCATCTATTTTGCCACCTTTTAATACATCCGGCTCTAATTGTAACGGCACTCCACCATAAGTGCGAAGCAAATGAAAATAGTAATAAGCCCTCATAGCATAAGCCTGTCCCAGTAAGTAATTCTTCTTTTCAGTTACTAAAAAATCAATCGCTTCTACTTTCTGAATAAAAAGATTAAGCTGTAATATGGGATTATAAAACCCCGCCCAACTGCTTACACCGGCAGAAGATTCCTGTATAGCCTGATTTATAATGTTCAATTCATTGAGCGAAGTATTTTGGCGGTCCTGATTACTGAAACTACCTCCACGCATTTCACCCAGTCGTATAAACATAAACTGGCTACTGCGGAATTGATTATGCAGGCCCACCATGAAATTGGTAACCTGGGCTTCGTTTTGCCAAAAATTTCCATCTCCGTAATAATCTTCCGGTGTAAGTTCTAATGTTTTGCGGCATGATGATGCGGCGATCGCAATCATTGTTATCAGGAATATATATTTAAACTTGTTCATAATATTATAATGCTTTAATAAAATAATTAAAAAGTTAGGTTTGCCCCAAAAACTAATTGTGTCGGTATGGTGTAAGCACTGCCCTGCAAGCCGGTACGCTCTGGTAAATTTATTAGATCATTAGTTAAATACCCAAGATTTTGGCCAGTGACAGTTAACCTAAGTCCGCTGATTTTTGCTTTTTTTAGTAATGAAGGGGGCAAAGAATAGCTTAATGAAACTTCCCTGAACGCCAGGTATCCTGAGTTTACAAAGAACATGCTACTTGGCCTGTCGAAATTTTTTGTGTTCAATTGGTCGGCCCATGAATACCTTGGATATTTTGCATTAGGATTGTCGGGTGTCCAGGTATCTTTCACAATATCCGTTGCATTAAACTCACCTTGGGCACTTGCCAAAGACCACATTTGCTGAAAATCCTGCTGGATATGACCAAGAGCAAAATCCAAACGAGCGAAAAGGCTAAAATCCTTCCAGGTTACTGTAGTATTGAATCCACCTGTCCATCGCGGAAGGATGTGACCCAGCGAAACCCGGTCGCTACCATCAATCGTACTGTCATTATTAATATCCTTCCACATTATATCGCCTAATTGTGTAGCTACATAAAGTGGATTATTTGCAGCCCTGCCGGCATTTAAGTTATATTGATTAATTAATTTCTGGCTGGCTACACCTCTGCCTGCGCCACCATTTTGATAAGCCCCTTTAGCCGCTTCATCAAATTTATTATAGCCATCCAGGTCTTTTTGAGTGCGGATAATTCCTTCAGCTACAAAACCAAATAGCTCACCCCATTCCTGACCTTCCTGGAAACCGCCGACCCAAATCATTTTCCCCGTTTTAGGATCATAAATTTGTTCGCCGCCCTGCCTGTTTTTTTCATTACCATTAAATGGAAGTTTTAATATGGTGTTTTTATTCCACGCTGCATTGGCACTAACCTGCCATGTCATATCTTTCTGCTGGATAATTTTATAATTTGCATCCACTTCAAAACCCCTGTTGCGCATACTGCCATTATTGGTTCTGATACTTGATACGCCTGAAGAAGTGGGTAGGTTTACATTTGCCAGCTTATCATCTGTGATCCTGTTGTAATACGCTATAGTAAGATTTAACCTGTTATCGAAGAAGCCCATATCTGCCCCTATTTCGGTTGTATTTGTCTTTTCCCATCTTAAGGTCGGATTTGATATACCAGTTTGCAAAAAGCCTATGTTACCGTTGTAGGCGGTTTGCGAGCCATAAGAACCCTGTACTTCATAAACTCCAATTGGATTACTGGTACCAATACCTATATTTCCGTTTTTACCCCAGCTTGCCCTGAGTTTTAAATAGGATAACCAATTTTGAGTAGATTCCATGAAGGATTCTTTATGCACCATCCAGCCTACAGATGCGGCAGGAAAGTTGCCATATTGATTGTCTCCGATCAAACGTGAAACACCATCTCTTCTTATTGTAAAGTTGGCAAGATATTTACCATCCCAGTCGTAAAGTAAGTTGCCAAAACCTGACATGATGCGATCACGGAAATGATATGAATCAGTAGTACGGGTTTGTTTAGTAGCGTTATCTAACGTGTATTGTAAATCCTGAAAAGCATCAGTAGGTGCATCACTTCCACCTGCAGAAACACCTTTGGCGTAAGAATCATAATATTCAAAGCCAGCCATAGCAGCTATATTGTTTTTGCCAAGAAAAGTGGTACTATAATTAACTATAGCATTATAGGTTTGTTTTATGTTTCTGTCAAAGCCCGCAGAACTTGACCGGGTCCTGTTCCATCCTGTATTTGGGTTGGTTTTGCTCAGTAAACCTGAACGAAAATCCTGATTGAAAGATTCTGCAAAACCTTCGTCATACATCCAGTTAGCACTCAGTTTTACGTAAAGGTCTTTCATTATATCTACGCGGAATGCCTGACCTAAAGTAAATTTATCCGTCTGGTTGCTGCGTTTATATTTATCAATATTGATAATAGGGTTACCATCGCCGGCATCACGGCCTAAAATCAATTCTCCATTGGCATTGGTTCCGCGCATTGTAGGCGGGGCAGAGAGCATTCGGCCCCAATAGTTTCCTTCGCCATTTTGCAAAGACTGGTCCCTCCAATTGGCTTTGTTAAACTTCAGACTGCTCTCAGACTTTAGCCAGTCTTTTATTTTATAATCTCCGTTAAGTGTAAAAGTTAAACGCTTATAAAAGGTTTTAAGTGATAAGCCGTCTTCATCATAGTAGCCTACATTGGCAAAATATGTACCCCGGTCGTTGCCACCACTCATACCGATATTATATTCCTGAACGGCGGCTATATTGTGTAACCCATAAGCACCATAGTTGAAATCTTTATAAATAAGGTCGGCATAAGTTCCATTAGGATCGTAGTTGCCACTGGCATTTGTAAGCACTGCGTCTTTCATAGTTTTCCAACCGGGTTGGTTCAATAATTCACGGTTCACATCATTTAAGCGCATTACACTCCAAACAGCCTTGTTATCATAATTACCATCCAAAATATTTCCGGCACCGTCTTTATAAATATTACCGGTTGACCTTGGCCCCACTGCAGAAAGTGCAGAGTTGGAAGCAACCGTACCGAATGTATTATTTATAATAGCCTGCACTACACCCAAACGTGTCCATTTGATATAATCTTCAGCGTTTAAAAAATTGTAAGGAACATTCAAATAACTGGTTCCTCTTCTCGCATTTAGGGTGAGAGAAGACTGGCCGGCCTTTCCTCTTTTTGAGGTAATAAGGATTACACCATTACTGGCTCGTGCGCCATAAATAGCTGTTGCGGAAGCATCTTTTAAAACTTCCATACTCGCTATATCCTCAGGATTAATATCACTAAGCGATTCCCTTACCTGTCCGTCCATCAATATTAACGGGCTGCCGGAGCCATCAAAATTGGTTCCTCCCCTTAAAATGATAGAGGGCAAAGAACCCGGGCGGCCCGTACCTGTAGATACCCTTAACCCCGCAATAGTTCCGGCCAAAGCCTGCGCAGGGTTGGAACGAAGCCCTGTTTCCAAAATTTTAGGATCTAGTTTCGCTATGGAAGAAGTGATTTTGGAACGCCTGGCGGTTCCATAACCCAACACTACTACTTCATCCAGTTTGTTTACACCAGACTTTAGAGAAACAGTAATTTCTGTGTTACTTCCAACGTTCACTTCCTGGGTCAAATAACCAGTGTAGGAAAATTCCAATAAAGCATTTGCCGCAGCAGAGATAGAAAATTCTCCGGCAGCATTGGTGGCAGTTCCTAAATTGGTTCCTTTTACAAGTACACTAACCCCTGCTAAAGGGCTTCCATCACTTGCAGAAATTACCTTACCATTAATTGTTTTTGATTGAGCCCACCCGGATGTTGTTACCAGGAAACAAAAAATCACGAGCAAGGACTTTAAAGCAGGCTTCATAAATTCAATTTAGTTTGTTTGATAATTATGTATGACATAATAAAATTAACGTACTTTTGTGAAACACAAAAATTTATTTTTTGTTTTTACACATTTAATACTGGAAAAAAATAAATTTCAACTCAAATTTTTAATACATTCGAGCAAAATAAAGATCCCTATCTCCATGCATATTCCTTCTCTTCAAAAAAAAATAAAGATGATAGACACTACTTCGCTTGTGGACAAAGTGGAGGAGAGTTTAGTAGAATTTTTATTGGAACAAAAATTAAAAGTTGGAGATTCTATACCGAAGGAATTAGAACTTACACAGGCACTTGGAGTAAGCCGCACCGTAATCCGCGAAGCCTTGTTGCGATTGAGGATGATGGGGCTTATTGAGACAAAGAAAAAGAAGGGTTCTGTGATCACCAGTCCTGATCTTTTTGCCATAATGGGCAAAAGCATGAAGCCACACATTCTGGACCTGGAAACCTTAAAAGAAATATTTGAGATACGTTTAGTTCTTGAGATTGGGATGGCTGATTTTCTATTTCAACGTGTGACCAAAGAAGATATACAGGAACTGAGAAAAATAGTAGCCAAGGAACCGGAAATCACCGACCAACATTTATTTAACATCGGCCATGAGATTGCATTTCATGGCAAACTGTACGACATAACCGGCAACGAGACATTGAAAAAATTTCAGAACATGCTCCTTCCTGTTTTTGATTATGTACATAATAGCGGCTTGCTTGGCAAACCAATTTTACTCCGAAAATTTGTGTCCCACAATGGGCTGATCGATATTTTAGAAACCGGAACTCCGGAACAATTCAGGAATGCTATGCGCAACCATTTGGAAAATCACTTTTTAAGAATATTTGAATAGGGATAAAAAAAAGCCGTTTTCACGGCTTTTTTTTATCAATCAACTCGATACTTTTTATTTGCTCAAATCCTTCACTCTAATATTTCTAAATTTCACTACAGAGCCATGTCCGAGGAAACCAATGTGCCCTGTTTTGTTTTTCAAACCAGGATGTTCATTGTGATCCATCGTACCATTTGCAGAGGCTTCTGCAATATCTCCATCAAGAATTACCTGGCCATTTAGTGTGATGGTAATTTTATTTCCTTTGGCAATCACCTCTTCATAATTCCATTCGCCAACGGGTTTCAAAAAACCACGCTTTGCAGGTATCACACCATACACAGATCCGTGATACTGGTACTTTTGAAGATTTTTATATTCATCTGCATCATTGTCGAGTATTTGCAATTCCATACCTACATAAGCAGCATCCCCTTGAAGCGGCGCACGAATTCCTAGACCATTATTAGCGCCCGGTGTCAACATAAATTCGAAGCGATAAATAAAGTCGCTGTACTCTTCTTTAGTGTATAAATTTCCACCACTGCCTTTCTCAGGGCGAATAACAATGTTACCATCTTCAACAACATAGCTTTGCGTATTTCCCGTCCACTGATGCATGTCAGTGCCATCAAATAAAACTTTAAAACCATCTTTCTTTTCTTCAGCACTTAATTCAAAAGGTTTAGCACTCGCAATATCACGTACATAAATATCGCGGTACGCAACGTGAGTACCATGCGCCTGCAATTCAATTTGCTCTTTCATAAATATCGGCAGGCTTTTATCCCAATAGTTTTCCATAATCACATTGTCCACCACCAACTGACCATTTAGATAAACTGTAACTCTCTCGCCTTTCATTATTATGTGAAAAGAGTTCCAGTCACCTATCGCATTATCCGCCAACACCAAGGGTTTACTTTGATTTTTTTGGTTGTTATACAATCCGCCAGAGCCTACTTCTGCACCAGCATCTCTGCGTGAGGTATCCCAGATTTGCACCTGTGGAGTTCCTCTTAAATAAATACCGGCATCTCCTTCCGGCGTAATTTTCCAATCAACGAACATTTCGAAATCACCATATTTTTTATCGGTACAAATGTTATCCCCTTTTCCGGTGAAATGCAAAACACCATCTTTTGCATACCAACCATTGCGCATGATTGTATCTGCCTTTTCCTGTGCTTTTGATAAAATACTTTCGCTCATTTTGCTGCGGGAAATCGGATTACCAACAAGTCCCTTCCAACCTGTCAGATCTTTACCATTAAATATCGAAACAAAACCATCACCTTCCGGCATTTCGGAAATAAATTTCCGAATGGCTTCTTTCTCGTATTCACTATCGCCACCTTTCAGCACACTCATGGTTTTGTTCAACAAGTTTTTTACTACACTCCCGTAAAAACTTTTATCGGATAAAGCGATATCCATAACTGCATGGGCAGCTACTTGTTGCAATGAGGCATCGTCTAAATAATTTCCTGCAAAAACCAGTGCCGGAAAAGTTTTAACCTTCCCAACATTTCTTACTATCATTTGCTTTTGATCAGATGCTTGTGCTATATCCATTGCATTGCGCAATAACAATAATTGCTGAGCCGGAGCCAGGTTTCCTTTAGCGATGGACCGTATAAATCCACCCAATGCTACATTTAAATATTTAGCATTGTCTTTGTCCGCCGCTATCTTATAAAGAGTATTAATCGCATTTCCATCACTCCATCCGGACAAAGCATTTAACGCAGCATTTTTTGTTGGTTCATCACCATTTTTAAATGCATTGGCAATATCTGGAATGGATTGACTTCCGCCCACTCCCGCAAGAATTCTAAAATAATTTGATTTTTTATTTTGTGGAGCTTTGTTCATTTCACTGATAATCTTAACGGATCTTTTAGAAGGCAATTCAATTCTCTTCACGCTATTTACAATTGCATTTTGCAGAGAAGAAATTTCATTTGCATCAGTTGTATTTGAAAGAATTGAAAATAATTTATCAAGGTCTTTTTCGCCTGCCATATCCTGAATGGAAACAAAGGCGGCCTTGCGTAAAGAAGTATCTTTGCTTTGCAACAAAGGGAAAATAAAATCAACCTTGTCGTGTGCTCCACGATTCCCCAAAACCTGCACCAAGGCTACTTTCGCATTGGAAGGTGAAGAAGCCAAAGCGTTTGCTACTTTATCCATTACTCCATTTCCTTTCATAATCCCAATCGCACTTTGCACAGCTTCTACATCATCATTATTACCATTTTTCATAACGGCTAACAACGCAGGAAGTACTTCTTCATTTCCGGTTTTCACTGCTGCAGAAATAGCAGCTAACCTCACTACTTTGTTAGTGTTTTTCAAAGCAGCAATCATCGCAGGCAAAGCGGCTTTTACTTTATTGTTACCCAACATGGTGATGATCTCAGATTGAACAACAGGGCTTGCAGATTTTAGTTTTTGAATCCATGTCGTACTCCCGGTAGATGCCAATTTCTTTCCAGCCAACTTTAAAGCAGCAATTCTATATTCAAAATTATTATCGTCAAGAGCCTTGAGCAAAACTGAAATATTTTTATTACCCTCTATTTGTGAAAGCATCGTCATGGCAGCAGTTCGCGTCACTAACTGTTCTGGTTTTTTGAGGCTTGTATTCAGCGATTGAGCATATTGTTTTACCTGCGCGACCTTACCATCCTTTAATAAATTCTGGAGATAAATGATGTAAGTATCGGTGGCATTTGTTTTATCAAAAACATAATTACTTTTTTGCGCAGCAGTTTTCAATACTATTGCAGACGACAGACTTCCAATATTTGCCAGGGCATTCAAACTTACTTTTTGTAATGTAACATCATTGTCTCTGGTGAGAGATGTAATGACAGGAATTGCAGCAGTATAACGGATATGCCCCAACGCTTTTATCAAAGACAAACGGCAAGTACCCTTTGCATTTTTCACAGCATTGAACATAGCGTCATTGCCAGCTTTTGAATTCAACTTTATAAGCGCACGAGACACCGGATCACAAAGATCGTCATCATTTAAATAACGGGAAAGCGTGGTTACCGTTTCATCGGTTTGTGCTACTATCTGTAACTGGCTTATAATAAAAGCCTGGTTCACTTTGTTTGAAATTTGTGGTAGTGCTTTGCAATACGCTTTCTCTGCCATCCTGCGCCAGCCCTCTTTTCCAGGCTGTGTAACATAATAAGAGAAACCGTTGATGGCAAATTCCAACTTGGCGTTATCTCCATCGCCAGGAGCTGCTAACATTCCTGCCATTTGCAGAATTCCAGGTTCTCCCGCTTTGTAAATTTCATGCATCGATGCCGCATAATGGGCCGAATCAATTGAAGGCATTTGCGCAAGAAGATCGGCGATGCGGGTGCTTAAAAGTCTTTGGTCATTTGCCTGTGCCTGCGAAAAAGAATAAAGGAAAGCAAGTACAAAAACTGTAAATAATTTTTTTATCATAATTAAATTGTTACCGGAATTGAGAATTAAAAATTTTTTAGCAATCAGATTTAAAATGGACTTTTTCGATGACCTGATTATATAGTCCATGGCTCACGAAGAGGTGGATATAGCAAACGGTTTGCGCCTTCATCATCAATGAACTCCTGTTTCACCGGATCAAATTTTAAAGAACGATTAAGTCGCAACGCCACCAAACCCATGTTGACAATGGTACATGAGCGATGCCCGTTCTCTTCATTGAGCGCAAACTTAGTTCTGGTTTTTACTGCCTTTACAAAATCTGTGGCTTGTGGTTCAGGGTCAGGAAACGACGCCAGCTTTTTTTCGAGATCCGGAATGTCGGAACGAAATCCACGAAATAATTTTCCTTTAGGTCCCTCAATGTAGGGAACGTCTTCTGTACCTTCTCCGTCCAAAACAATCTGACATCCGTCAGCATAAGTGTATGTGATCCGGCGCCATGTGCCCACTGCATCCGGGTGTTGCTCAGGAGCATCTACTTCCACAGATATTGGACTGGTATCATCTTTCCCTAAAAAATATTGAATAGGATCTATATAATGTTGGCCCATATCAGAGAGGCCGCCACCATCATAATCCCAATAACCACGAAAAGTCTGGTGTACCCGATGTGCGTTGTATGGCTTATACGGCGCCGGCCCCAGCCAAAAATTATAATCAAGGTCTTCAGGCACCGGCATCGGATCTAAATTTGTTTTGCCCACCCAATAAAATTTCCAATCAAAGCCCGTAAGTTTTCCTACGGTAACTTTTAAAGGCCAGCCTAACAATCCACTTTCCACCAATTTTTTTATCGGCTTTACGGTAGTGTTCATTCCATAAAAATTATCTTCAAAACGGAACCAGGTATTTAATCGAAAAATACGCCCATGCTGCTGCACCGCTTCTACCAATCGCTTTCCTTCACCGATGGTATGCGTCATTGGTTTCTCACACCAAACATCTTTTCCTGCACGTGCCGCATCTGCAGCAATGATGCCATGCCAATGTGGAGGAGTTGCCACATGAACAATATCCACTTCAGGCAATTGGATCAACTCACGGTAATCCTTAAACGTTTTAACACCTTTATCTTTTAGGATATCCATCGCCAAACGTAAATGACTTTTATCTACATCACAAATAGCTACAACCCGTGTGCCCGCATATTCAAAATGGCCACGTCCCATGCCACCCACGCCCACCACGGCTTTGGTTAATTGATCACTGGGTGGTATGAAACCTCTGCCTAATACAAAACGCGGAACAATAGTAAAAGCTGTAAGAGCGAGCGAAGAATCCTTTATGAATTTTCGGCGGGAAGTGTTCTTTTTAATACTCATGTTGTAATAAATGAATTGACTGGTTTATGATATAACCAAATGCAAGCGGTAATTCATTGCACTGGAAAAATGGTCGCTAAGGTATTAATAAAGTATGATGCCTCATCCAGTGTTAACGAAAAAAATAATTTTTATTTAAAACTCTAAATCATTATTGCAAAAAAATACGCAAACGATTGTATTGAAATAAATTCACTTAAACCATTAAATTTATCACAATCAAATTGGGATGTCTCTCTGGCCATTGTTTATGAAAATCAGGATAACATAGAACACTATTCCATTCTCATGAATCTGATGGTTACCACTTTATCATTTTAAATAAATAGAACCAATGAAAACGAAATTTATTTTTATACCATTATTGATAATCGCTTGTCTTATTAATGTTAATAAATCCAATGCGCAATCGAAATCAGAAGTAGCTTCTGTAGCCTCTGATATTTCAGTGTTCAAATCTCCGATGGCACTGGAGTTGAAAAAGAAAATAAAATTATCTGACATAGATAAAATACAAAATGAACAAATAAGAGAAGCGGCGCAGCAAATGTTCAATAAACAATACGATCCGCACTATCGTATGGCTACTTACGAGGCTTACCTTGCTCCCACTACCCTGGGAACCCAATTGATGATTGGAGATGGTTATAGCAAATATGAGAACATGACAGGAATCTATTTGCCCATTGGCAAAAGCATTGTGCTGGTCGAAAATATTGCCAAAGGCAAAAAAGTAAATTTATTAATTCCCAACTGGAACCGTCGTGCTCCCGAAGGGATAGACCCGACAAAAGACCCGGCAGGCTGGGGCATTGTAAAGCAAAAATTCGCATTGCACAATGGTATCAATATTATTGACGTAAAAGGTTTTGATGGCCTTACATACATAGATTATTATTCCGACAATCCTGAAACAGAAGCGGCAATAAAAGTGCATTTTATCGATGGAAAAGTGAATGGCTATTTTGATGTTGCAAAAGATAAAGATGAAGATTGGAACAAACTCATAGATCACGCCATCTATCCAATAATTGATGCACGCGGCAGACATATTCAAATTGCCTACCCAGCAGCAGATTGTAAAAAATATGCTTACAACCGCGGAGTTGAACTCATTAGCAATTATGATTCACTGGTGTATCGTGAACAAAGACTTTTAGGATTAATTAAATATAACATGGTACCAAAGAACCGGATTTTGGCGCGCGTGAATTACAACTATTATATGTTTAGAGATGGTGATGGCGTGGCATACATGGGAACGAAGCCCGGCAATGCAATGCCTTTGGTAGTGAATCCTTCGAGTGTTATAAAAGATGATCCCTGCTGGGGTTTCGCGCATGAAGTGGGGCACGTTCATCAATTGCGTCCTTACTTTAACTGGGGAGGATTAGGGGAAGTTAGCAACAATCTTTTTACAATGTATGTGACTACTTCTTTCGGAAATAAAAGCCGTCTTGCAGAAGGAAAATATTACCAAAAATCGAGGGATAGTATTATCAACCGGGGCATCTGCTATTTACAAGATAAAGATGTATTCAACCGATTGGTTCCTTTCTGGCAATTGCAACTCTATTTTTCGCATGAAGGAAATCAAAAAGATTTTTATCCCGATCTCTTTGAAGCGTTTAGAAAACAAGGTGCTGAGGATATACAGAAAAAGAAAGTGAAAACCGGTGGTGGTTGGGGCGCACGGGGAAACAATCCTGCGGAGTACCAAATCAACTTCGTCGCCAAGGCATGTGAAGTAAGCCAGACAGACCTTACCGATTTTTTTGATCAATATGGATTCTTCCATGTAGGCTCATTCAAGATGGATGATTATGGAAAATATAATTACAACCTTACTCAACAAATGGTTGATGATTGCAAAGCAAAAATAAAAGCCATGAATCTTCCCAAGCCAAAAACAGATATCAGTAGATTAGAAGATTAGAAAAAAGATTGGTTGCGTTGCACGATACCATTCCCGTCAAAACATGTATAAGATTATAAATAAAAAAAGACTTTATTTTTCTTTAGAAATGTGATGCCCGAATGACAGGAAAATGATTGAATGTAAATATGCTACGCAATTTAATTTTGATAGCAAAATTCAATAAAACCAAAGAAGGCGATGTAGTGACATTATCGTATTTTGCATTGAATTGCTTTAGTCATGGAGAATAAAATACCAACTCTAAAAGAAATTGCCAATAAACTAAAATTTTCCGTTTCCACGGTGTCACGTGCGTTAAACGATCATCCAAGTATTGGGCTTCGAACGAAAATGCAGGTGAAGGCATTGGCCAAAGAATTAGGATACGAACCGAACCAGACTGCACTATTTTTTAAGCAGCAGAAATCATATACGGTGGGCGTGATATTGCCTAATCTAAAAGAAGAATTTTTTTCGCAGGCAATAAATGGAATTGAAGATGTTGCTAAAATAAATAATTACAGTGTACTTATCGGCCAGTCGCATGATACGATTGAGCAGGAGCAGCAGATTGTAAACGCCATGAAAAATCAAAGGGTCGATGGCATGTTGGTATCTATTTCCAAACACACCAAAAACCTGGATTATTTTAATGCACTTGAAAGATATAACATCCCGGTAGTTTTTTTTGATAGGGTACCGAATTCAAAAACTGTTCATAAAGTTTCATCCAATTTTATTACAACTACAAGTCAGGCCATTGAATTCCTGATTGCAAAAGGGCATAAGAAAATTGGTATCATCAATGGGCCGGAGGAAATGAAATCTTCGAAAGAAAGATTAAATACCTACATGGATGTTTTGCAAAAAAAGAGAATAAAGATTGATCTGTCATTGGTTGTTACAACCGACCTTACCCAGGAACAAACTTTCAAAGCGATGGAAGAATTGCTCCAGTTGAAATACCCGCCTACAGCCATTCTGGCCATTAATGACTGGGTGGTGCTGGATGCAATACAGTATGCCCGCAAAAAGAAATTGAAGATCAATAAAGACATTTGTTTTGTGAGCTATGCCAACCTACCCATCACCAATTACCTGGCGTATCCGCCTCTTGCATCAGTGGAGCAATTTCCTTATGAGCAGGCAAAAAAGGCCGCAGAAATTTTATTTAAATTGCTCGAGAATAAATCAGACACCGGTGACAACACCGCGCCTGAGATGCCTTTTCAAAATGTGTTGATTGAAGGAAAATTAATTGTTCATAAAAAATAATTTTTATTTATTCTCGTGTCCGACTTTAGCCATAAAAAATATCCGTTCTTTTTTTTAAATACAATTTACTGCATCAGACAGTTAAAATTATCTCCCAATCCAGACAATCGTTTGCGCACCACTTTTAATTTTGTGTTGCCTAAGTTTGTTATAATGAAAAATTAAACAATGATCGAAGAAATATATTCAGCCTACAATATCGATAAAGATAAATTCGAAATAACTCCTATTGGCAATGGATTGATTAACCAAACATGGAGAGTCAAAAACGGACAACATGATTATATTCTTCAGCGCATAAACACCAACGTTTTCAAAAGCCCCGAGGCAATCGCACACAACGTGAATGTTGTTGCAAAATATTTACAACAAAAATATCCTTCCTATCTTTTTACTGTGCCTGTGAAAGCTGTTGATGGAAGAGAATTAATTTTTCTGGAAGGTGATGGATATTACAGGCTCACTAATTATGTAAAGAATTCTCACACCATTAATACTGTTGAAGAGGCAGCCCAGGCCTATGAAGCAGCGCGTCTGTTTGGACAGTTTACAAAATTACTTTCTGATTTTCCGGTGGCGGAACTTCAAATAACATTATCAGATTTTCATAATCTTACTTTGCGTTACCAGCAATTTGAAGAGGCTTTGCAATCGGGCGACGGCGCGCGTTTGAATGAATCGAAGGAAATGATTGATTTCATTAAAGCCAATAAAAATATTGTTGACACGTATGAAAACATTCTACAAAATCCTGCATTCAAACTCCGGGTAACCCACCACGATACTAAAATAAGTAATGTACTTTTTGACGACACAGGCAAAGGTCTTTGTGTCATTGATCTCGACACTTTAATGCCCGGATATTTTATAAGCGATGTGGGCGATATGATGCGCACGTATCTTTCCCCTGTGAATGAAGAAGAAAAAGATTTTTCTAAAATTGTAGTCCGCGATGAATATTTTAAAGCGGTTTGGAAAGGCTATATGAGCGAAATGGCAGGTGAATTATCTGAAGAAGAAAAAACACATTGTGTGTATGCAGGTAAGTTCATGATCTATATGCAAGCGATCCGTTTTCTTACCGATCATTTAAAAAATGATATTTATTATGGTGCAAAATATGAAGGTCATAATTTTGTTCGCGCCGGCAACCAGGTAGTTTTGTTGCAACGACTGATTGAAAAAGAAGACACACTTGGTTGTGATATTTAGAGATTTGAAGTCCGACATGAAAGCGGGTCTTTGATAGAGGCTCCTGTTCAGATCAGTCCTAACTTTTCAATTTTGTTACCAACCGTTATTTCTTTCATTTCCAGTTCCAGTTCAAGAAAGTTTTCTTTTTGTACCGACTTTACAAATTCACCATTTTGCAGCAAATGAATTTCGTCGCAAGTTTCGCCTAACGTAGAGAAAATGTGTGATGAAATAATAACGATTTTATTAAGTTCTCTAAGTTTATGAATAATTTCTGTGATGATAATATTGCTATGAATATCCACTCCATTAAATGGTTCATCCAGAATAAAATAATCATTGCCTTGCAAAAGAATTGCGGTGAGTGCTAATTTCTTTTTCATCCCTGTGGAATAAATAGATGCATATTGATTCAATGGCAACTCAAAAATATTTCTGCTTTCTATGTCGGCAATTTTTGTGTCTCTCGCATTGCAGAGTAAACGGATATATTCTAACCCTGTAATCTTTTGAAAAAAGAAAGGCTCTGTCAGCAATAAACCAAGATGGTTTTTCAATGGTTGAATGTCTGAGTTTATTTCTCCCTCAAAACTTTCCAGTCCGGCAATGCACCGGAAGAGTGTGGTTTTACCGGCTCCATTTTCGCCAACAATACCATATACTTTTCCTTTGTCAAATTGCATGTTGACATTTTTCAGGACTTCATGCGTTCCATATTTCTTAGTTAAATTCCGGACTTCTATCATTTTAATAAACTCCTTAAACGGTTTTGGGATTTAAAAAAGAAATAAGGTATTAAAACAATTAGCAGCGGTGGAAACCAAATACTAATTGCTATTAAAAAACCCTGAGCAATGTTCAGTTCAGCAGGATATGCGGCATATTTACTCACAATCATACAAACCAAAAATGCCCAACCCACTAAAAAGAAAAGCAATAGCACACCAATATTTTGATAAAAAAAGATTGCAATAATTATAGCTATCGGCAAAGTAAGTAAGGAAGAAAAGAGTGTTGCTGTTTTAATTTTTTTAATGAGAAACATTCTTGGGTTTAGACTGTATGACCAGACAAAATATTCATGTTCAGGTTTTGTATAATAGCTTAATGTAATGGCAAACACCAGCATCATTGAAAATATTGCGAGATTAAAATTACCGACAACCACAGCTATAATCGTTGCTGTATATGCCCCTGCAATGAGGTAAAAACTATTCCTAAATCCGGTCGAAAATTCAAAAGGTTGTTTAGAAAAAGGCGTGGGGATTGTAAAATTTAAACTTGCGCGAAAATTCATAAGCGCCAAAGTAATTGCAAGTGCGAATAGAATAATTGCGGAAAGAAAGAATAGTTTAATTACCAGGAAAATAATGAATGGAAATACTATCAGCAGATTTTCCGCAATCCTTATTTTCTTCCATCTCTTATCACCAAAACAAAATTTTATAAATTCAGTTCTCCTGATTTCTGAGAACTTGCCGGCAAGTGCCAATGCACTAAGCACAAAAATGTATTGTGCAAATTCAGTCTTATGAAACAGGTAAAATGAAAGTCCTATAAAGCCAATCGCCAATGCAACATAAGCCAGTGGCGGCTCAACACCGCTATCGGTAAATCTTCGGTTAATCATTCTGTATTGAAGAGAGAAATATTCTTTCACATTAATGATTTGGGTGTTCGTCGTAACCTGTCTGAACTATGATTTATTTGATTAAACGATTACTATGATTTTTTCAAAAATATGCTTTTGGTTTTATCATCTTTCCTGAAATGTTTTTAGCCATTTTGCAAGAAGATTTAATTATTGTAATCACATTGATAATTCCAAGTCTTTTCTTTCGTAGTCATTTCTCCCCCTCTGTTCAGATTTTAGTTTCCAAAATTTCATGGCATCTTTCAAAGTTTTGTTTGGATTATCAGCAAGAAAAGCCCTAATGTATTTATTGTATTCAAACTGAGGAGCTATTTCCGATTGAAAGTCTTTATCTTTTTTTTGCTCAAGAATTCCCTTCCATTCTTTTATAGCATCGCTTAATTTTTTACCTGAATTTTCTTTGAACCAATTCATAAATTTTACATTAAATGAAAAGTCGGAACCAAGTTCCATAATAAAGAATGTCCTTACATTTTGTGTATTCTTATAATTATCTGTTATGATTGTATCTAAGGTTAGCTTTTCTTTATTCCAGTCAAACTTCGAATTTTTCTTCGAAGTATTTATCGCCAATGCCGGTACTTCACCATGCTGCAAGAAATAAATAATCCGCTCAGACAATTCTATTTTACCGCCTGTGGCATTTATACTATTTGATTTACAGAAGTAAGCAAGTTCTTTTTTGAGCCAGTAAAATTCCTGAAAATCTTTTAAAGAAATATTTTTATTCAGGATCGGTTTTGTTGTCATTATCAATGATAAATATTTTTAATTATTGGCTGTGATTTATACCCCTCAAGATATTTTTTTAATTCTGGAAAGCCAAGCTATTGTTCCATACTTTATCCAAATTCGTGTCGCCCAAACTATCCCCAACACAAGGCCAATTGAAACCATACTTACTGAAATAATTTCCCCTAACTCATTGTCCCATTTTAAATAGATGCCCAGTGCAATAATGCCTGCAGCTATGGTGACGGCAGCTACAATTTGAAGCCAGCCAAAGATTTCAAGAAGGATTTCAACCAGTTTCATGGTGCAGAATTTAGATGAAGTATTCTGTCTATTATTTCTTTTTTACTTTCATTCATCATTTCTCTTTTATCAGTTTCCAAATATCTTCTTCTGATGTCGAATATTTATTTAAAGATTAGTACAGATAAGGATCTACTGAAAGTTGAATCATCTCAATTAGTTCCGGATCCATATATTCATAATCGTCCTCAATGTCAAGAATTATTATTGCTTTGCCTGCTATTTCGTTTGCAAATTTATCCGACAATCTTTGTCTGTGTTTTTTCTCCATCACAAAAATCATGTCTGCCCACAAAATACTTTTTGCCGAGACTCTGACTTTTGCTGAAGGTTCTGTTCCCGCTGATTTCACTTTATGGTCTTGCCTGTTTTTATAAATTGTTTCTGCTGTGCAACTTCGCCAAATATTTCTACTGCAAACAAATAGTATGTTCATGAATAAAATTATAAAATAGAAATTGTTTCTTTTTAATAATAGAGAAGTGTGAATTAATGTTTTGCAAAGAGATATGAACTTGAAAACTTATGTACATCTTTATGCAGTTCTTCAAAAAGAATATTTCTTTTTGTCAATACTGATGCTGCTTAGAAAGAACTGGTTCTGCATAGTCTATAATGCCTTTGCTTTGCAACTCGGACAATTTCTTTTTAATTGGTTCATATTTTTTGTTAGCAGGAATTTCCATAGTAAAATAACCTTCTTTAAATTTTTCCGATTTACAGTCCATTGAGCTAAAAGTATCGCGAATATTATTTGTTTCAACAGAGTTATTCATAATCACAACTTGTACAAGAGAGTTGCCGGAATACTCTACAGTTTCTTTGTAAATCAACATTTTTTCGTTGCTATCATACTCTGCGAATACAATGTCTTCAGAAGCCACGGAAGCATAAAATGGAATATTCTCAATTCTGTAAAATCCTTTTGCTTTATCAACAATTTGCGCCCACACCGTCTCTACGGTCCATTCGTCTAAAACATTACTATAAAATCTAAAAAGAATTTTTACAAAATTGTCGGTTCTTTTTGTCATGTTAAAATGTGATTATGCAGCATTAATTCCACAGTTTACAATTTCCCCTCA
>JBDSHT010000382.1:0-4042 GCA_039918315.1 Ginsengibacter sp.
AAAATTACATCTGCTTTCGCTTTGGCAACACCGGCTGCAATGGTTCCTACGCCTGCTTTTGAAACCAATTTTACATTGATCCTGGCTTTCCTATTTGCATTTTTTAAATCAAAAATTAATTGCGAAAGATCTTCAATAGAATAAATATCATGGTGCGGTGGCGGAGAAATTAATCCTACTCCGGGTGTCGCATGACGAACTCTTCCTATCCAATCATCCACTTTATCTCCGGGCAATTGCCCGCCCTCACCGGGTTTGGCGCCTTGTGCCATTTTTATTTGTAACTCGTCAGCTTCAGTAAGGTACTGGCTGGTAACTCCAAATCTGGCAGAAGCAACCTGCTTAATAGCACTTCTCATGGAGTCGCCATTGGGTAGTTTTTCATAACGAACACTGTCTTCACCGCCTTCTCCTGTATTACTTTTTCCCCCCAACCGATTCATCGCAATAGCCAGTGTAGTATGGGCTTCCCAACTGATGGAACCAAACGACATCGCTCCGGTTGCAAACCGTTTGAATATATTTTCTGCAGGCTCTACTTCATCGATTGAAATGGAAGGCCTGTTCTTTTTAAACTGAAATAAACTTCTTAAAGTAATCGCTTTTTCTCCCTGCTCATTTACCGCTTTTGAATATTTTTTGAAAATTGCATAATCATTCATTCTCGTAGAATGCTGCAATAAATGAATGGTAGTTGGGTTAAACAAATGTGCTTCACCTTTACGTCTCCATTTATAAACTCCTCCGGGGTTTAGTCTTTCAAAAGGAATATTCTTTTTGCTGAAAGCAAAGAAATGCTTCGCTAATATTTCGCGCGCAATGTCATCAAGGCCCAATCCGCCAATGCGTGAACTTGCTCCAGTGAAATATTTATCAATTATAGTTTGACTGATACCGAGTATTTCAAATATCTGGGCTCCCTGGTAAGATTGTAATGTAGAGATTCCCATTTTTGAAAACACTTTCAGTAAGCCATCGTTAATTGCTTTTTTATAATTTTTTTTGATGGCACCTGTGTCAAGATCTGTTTCCATTTTGCCACTTAACTTCATATTGCGGATGGACGAAAGTGCGAGGTAAGGATTGATAGCTGTGGCACCAAAACCAATCAGGCATGCAAAGTGATGAACTTCCCAAACATCACCGGCTTCTATTACCAGGCCTACTTGTCCACGTAAACCTTTCCGGATAAGATGATGATGCACAGCAGATGTAGCCAGTAAAGACGGAATGGCTGCGTGCTCTGAATCGATTGCCCTGTCTGATAAAATTAAAACTTCAAAACCATCCTCCACAGCTTCTGCAGCATATTTGCAAAGTCGGTCAATTCCTTTCTGCAAGGAGCCAGGTTTGCCATCAGCCCTAAAATATGTTTGTAAAGTATGTGATTGAAAAATACCTGTATCGATGCTTCGTATCTTTTCCAGTTCCCTGTTAGAAAGCACCGGATGTTTTAACGCAACCGTATGACAAGAAAGAGGATCCTCCGATAAAAGGCTTCCATTATTTCCAACGAAAGTTGCGAGGGACATCACCAGCCTTTCACGAATCGGATCGATTGGAGGATTAGTAACCTGTGCAAAAAGTTGTTTAAAATAACTACTGAGATGTTGCGGCTCATTGCTCAATATTGCGAGTGGCACATCGCTACCCATTGCTCCGATTGGCTCTTTTCCGGTGAGCGCCATGGGTGCCAAAATTGCTTCAAGATCTTCTGTGGTATAACCAAATGCTTGTTGGTATTTAAAAATCTGATCGTGCTCCAAATGAGTAAACATCACACGGGGCTCAGGCAATTCTTCGAGTCTTATTTTATATTTATTCAACCAATCACCATAAGGTTTTAGCGAACAAATTTTTTCTTTAATTTCTTCATCGCTTATGATGCGGCCCTCTTCTATATCCACCACAAACATTTTTCCAGCCTGCAACCTCCCTTGCTCCTTTATAAGTTTTGGATCGATAGGAAGTACACCTGCTTCAGAGGCCATTATCACACGATCGTCTGTAGTCACGCAATATCTTGAAGGGCGCAATCCATTTCTATCTAGTGTTGCACCAATCATTTTTCCATCAGTGAAACTTATGGAAGCCGGGCCATCCCAGGGTTCCATGAACGATGCATGAAATTCATAAAAAGATTTTTTGACCGAATCCATCTGGTCATTACCATCCCAGGCTTCCGGTATCAGCATCATCATTACATGAGGAAGCGGCCGACCACACAGCAAGAGCAATTCAATAATGTTATCAAGACAGGCAGAATCTGACTGTCCCGGCTCTATCACTGGCAACAACATTTCCATTTCCTCTTTGGTAAAAAAAGTAGAAATAAAATTCTTTTCACTGGTACGAAGCCAGTTCAAATTTCCCTGAAGTGTATTTATTTCACCATTATGCGCAATATACCTAAAAGGCTGCGCCAATTTCCATGATGGAAATGTATTGGTGGCAAAACGTGAATGGATTAATCCAAATGCTGATACTACTTTTTTATTATTCAGATCGGAAAAGTAACCGCGCAATTGCTTGCTCGTAAGTTGTCCTTTGTAGATAATTGTTTTATAAGAAAGAGACGCAACATAAAATCCGATCGCATCTTTTTTTACAGTATTATTAATTGTTTGTGCAGCATAATTTCTAAGCACAAATAACTTTCTTTCAAAATCATCAGGGTTCTGAATATGATCGGGGCAGGCAATGAAAACATGTTCCATTTCAGGTTCTACCGAAAGTGCAGAACGTCCTATATCATCAGTATTTACGGGTACTCTGCGAAATCCTAATATTTCAAGACCTAAGGTTTCAGCCGAACGGCTAAATATATCACGGCATTCTTCACGCAAGCGGATTTCTTTAGGAAAAAATAAAACGCCTACTCCGTATTTCCCAAAAGGAGGTAAATGAATACCAGCCTTTAAACCTTCGTCAAAGAAAAATTCATGAGGCGTTTGAATCAGTATTCCTGCACCATCTCCTGTATTAGCCTCACAGCCACAAGCACCACGGTGCTCCATATTTTCCAATATTGTTAATGAATCAGAAACTACCTGGTGGCTTTTAGTTCCTTTAATATTGGCCACGAAACCAATACCACAGGAGTCATGTTCAAATTCAGAAGAGTATAAACCAGTTACCGCCATTTATCAATTAATTAAAAGTTGAAGATTGCCCATTTATTTTGCGGTCCGCTTAAAAATAAGGATACCCCCGAAAATATTTTTTAATTATTAAACATAAAAATTAAATAAGAGACATTCTTACAGTGGGCAAAGGAGGAAATTGTTTTGAAAACCTTTATGTGTAAAGGGTTTCAGCCAAATTGGTTTACAAAGTCCAAATGAGAAATGGCTAAAAAAAAGCGGAATCGTATTTAAAAAATAAATTACAAGTCCATGCAAAAAATCTAGTAAGTTGATGCCAACATCGTATGTAAAAACTGGAAAGAAATTTTGAAAAAATTAGTGTTTTCTAATTTTCTATAAATAAAAATATGAGTCTATTATAATTTGTATAGCAGAAGGCAATAATTATTTTAATAAAATTACTGCGCCTTTCTTGAACAATTTTTCGCCCATATCACATTCTGCTTCCAGATAGTAAACATAAGTGTTACTGGTTTGATCGCTCCCCTTTATTCTACCATCCCATCCATACGTTTTATCATTGGGTGGAAAGTTTTTCCTTTCAAAAACAATTTTACCATAGCGGTCGTAAACAGAAAAACGTATGATGGTTCTAATGCCACGGGTTATGGGATACAGCACATCATTTAAGTTATCTCTATTTGGAGTAAATGCAGACGGAATTAATAAATTAGCATCTTTACATTCCACGATAATGCTGATAGAATCTCGTGCCACACACCCACTATCGGAAACTACATTGATTATATAGCTCATTGATTTAAGTGCTTGACCTGTAGGGAAAGGACAGGTGGTACAGGACAATTGTTCAGAAGGTGACCAAACATATTTAGTCACATTTTTACTGTATTGTGGACTGATCGTAAAATTGGAATAATAAGGTATAACCTGGTCCG
>JBDSHT010000383.1:0-9523 GCA_039918315.1 Ginsengibacter sp.
GTTGAGCTTCAGTGTCACCTTTTGAAGCAGCTAAACTAAACCAATGCACTGCTTTTCTAAAGTTCTTTTTTACAATTTCACCTTCTTTGTGAAAAAAGCCGATGTTGTACTGACTTTCCATGTGTCCGCTTTTAGCTGCTTTCAAATACCAACTGTAAGCTTCGTTAATATCCTGGTCAACCCCATAACCGCAACACCAGGTCTCCTTATGGAGACTCGGGTATGATCTGATAATTTGCAAAAGTTCTGATACGCCAATGATGGTAAATAAGAAATTCAACAATCCTGATGTGACTGAAACCATTTTTTAAAGGAAAAAATTCTTGCTACTGCTTAATTATTTTTTGTGTGGCAATAATCTCATTATCGCTTATCACTTTTACATAATAAATACCAGCGGGTTGATCGATTTTTAGTTTAATTATCTGGCTTTGTGATGAAGATAATTTCCGGATTATTTTTCCATTAGCATCCATCATAACAACATTTACATTGTCGTAAATACGTCCCAGATTGATGGCAATATTACCGTTTGAAGGGTTAGGGTAAATGGTGATGGCAATATTGTTTTCAGTATTTTTTAAAGTGACAATATTAGAGTAAGAATATTTTCCATCAATATCAATTTGTTGTAGTCTGTAATAGTTGGTACCACCTTTTGGTTGTTTGTCGGCAAATGAATAATGTTGTTGCGTATTGCTGTTTCCAAAACCTTTTATTTCGCCTATTGAATTGAATGAAATTCCATTTGATGAGTGCTCAATTTCAAAATGATCATTGTTGGTTTCACTGGCAGTAGTCCATTGCAGCAGATTAGCTTCACCATAGAGTTTGCCTGTAAATGAAATAAAGTTGACCGGCAGTGCTGTTGCAGGAGAATACTTCGCTACAAAGCCGCTGCTACTACCTATTCCTGTAAGTGTTGATACACCTGCGCTGGGGTCAAAATCGGCTGTCTTTGAAAAGCTTCCGGTGGCGTAAATATTTTGAGCAGCATCTACGGCTACCCCCCATGTATAATCGAAATTAACACCGCCCATTTTAATGGCCCATACATAGTTTCCATCCTTATCTAGTTTTGAAATAAATCCGTCATAATATCCTGTAGTTACCAGGTTGGCTGTGCCTGCACCCGGATTAAAATCGGCAGTGTTATCAAAATATCCCGAAGTATAAACATTACCAGCAGGGTCAAGTGAAATGGATACACCCACATCATTTAGAGGCCCACCCATTTGTTTTGCCCATACCATATTTCCGGATGGATCCCACTTGGAAACAAAGATGTCGTAATACGAATCGGAAGCAATATAATTTAATGTACCTGCGCCGGGGTCAAAATCAATGGTGCCTTCAAACTGACCAGTTGTATAAATATTTCCTGATGCATCCAGTTTTAAGGCTAGCCCTTCTACTGTGGAAGTAGCCGTTTTTTGTGTCATTTGTTTGGCCCATACAAAATCACCATTCACATCAAGTTTTGAAATGTAAGCCCCATAGTAGTAGGAATTTGCCACCAGGTTAAAGTCAGTTGCCCCAGGGTCAAAATCTGCAGTGCCGCTAAACCTGCCGGTAGTATAAACATTGCCTGAAGCATCGGCTGCAATGGCCCATCCAAGGTCGAAGGAAATACCTGATTGAAAAGGACCACCCATTTGCTTTGCCCAGGTAAAATTGCCATCGGTATCCAATTTTAAAACATAAATACTTTTCCCTGCTGTGGCCTGGTTCATTAGAAAAGAACCTGCTGGATTAAAATTAGCGTTGCCAACAAAGAAGCCGGTTGAATACACATTACCGGAGGCATCCGTTGCAATGCTATATCCTTGTATGCTTGAAGTGCCATCTATTTTTTTTGCCCATACAAAGTTTCCGTTTGCATCCAGTTTGGAAATAAAGGCATCATTGATGTTGGGGTTTGTATTAAAATTAGAAACAGATAAATTATATACCCCAGGCCCGGGATCAAAGTCAACGGTGCCACCAAAATATCCTGTGGTATATACATTGTTGGTTGCATCAAGTGCTATCGAGTAGGCATAGTTGCCGTAGCCGCCCAAGGGGCCGCCCATTTGTTTAGCCCAAACCAAATTGCCTGAAGCATCTAATTTAGTAACAAAAATATCTACATTGGCTGCTGTAAAGTATAGTACGGCGGGACCTGGGTCAAAATCTACTGTGCCCGCAAAATAACCGGTAGTATATACATTACCTGCGGCATCTGTAACAACCGAGCGGCCTGCAGTATAAGATGATCCGTCCATTGCTTTAGCCCATTGTAGGGTAGGGATTTGACAAAAACAAAAAACGGTGGATACGCACGCGGCTAATAAAAGGTATATTTTTTTCATGATCAGTTTATTAAAAAATGAATTTGATTAATTACTGTTGTAAAGGTGCTACGCATAAATTCCGATTTCTATCACATGATGATGTGATGCGAAAAAGTGAAAGATTGAAAAAGAAAAATACTAACCGGTCGTTAACCGCTTTGTCAGATGGCCGGGTCACCTTTGCTGACTTTGATTTAATATCAAACCCATCATAGTGTTGCTATCAAAAATAAAATCCAAAACATCTAGGTAAAAAAAAACTTCAATCGATTTACACATCTAAAAAAGTTTGGGCAAACTGGTAAAAACTATTTACATCATTAAAGTTTGATACTAATCCCAGCGAAACTCTTACACTGCCTCTTAGCTTATTGGTTACATTTATCATTTCAAAATAATCTCCATTTTTCCTTGTGCCAAAATAACCTTGCAGATCATCAGTACTGATGTGGTTGTTGGTTTCATCTAAGCCTGGATTGCAAAAGCAGCCTGTACGTACAGAGATGTTTTTTTTGTTGGCGGCTTCTTCTATTTGCCAAAAAGGTATTACTTCTCCCTCGCTGTTATAAAAATTCATTACAATGGTGCCGCCTCTCCTTGCCGCATCCTTTGCGCCAAATATATTTACCATTTTTGTATGGTTGGAATGTTGCAACGAAGATAATTTTTCAATCAGCCACATAGCCAAACAACTCACTCTTGTTTTAATATTTTCCATTCCAATCTTTTCAATTTGTTGCAACCCCATTTTAACAGCCGGGATGTTTAAATAATTGATGGTGCCATCCTCAAAACGCTCTTCATTTTCCTTTAAAAAATGTCCTTGGTAGGATGCTGCGGATAATGTTATTGTTCCGCCGGCATACCAGGGTTTTATTACTTTATTAAAAATATCCTTGCGCATCAACAGGCAACCAACACCAGTAGGATAGCCGAATATTTTATAAAAAGAGATGGATACAAAATCAGGCTTTACATCCCGTAGGTCGAGAATATCGGATGGTACAAAAGCTGCTGCATCCAAAAGCACATCCCATCCATTTTCCTTTGCCATGGTAATATAGCTAAGTGGATGTTTTATGCCCGATACATTGGATTGTGCAGGAAAAGCAAATAATTTATTTTTCTTATCAGGGTGTGCTTTTAGATTTTGTTGCAATGCAGTTTTATCCAAATACAAACTATCATTATAAAGTGGTGTGTATTGAAATGCACTTCCTTTTTGTTGAGCAAACTCTCTTATGCCATTTACGGAATTATGATTATCTAAACTCAGTAATAAAAAACTTTCGCTGTTGAATGGATAACATTCACCCACAATTTTTAAAGCACCCGAAGCATTGGGCGTAAATATGCAAAAATACTCATCGCCGGCATGGAAATATTGCAGCACATATTTCCTTGCTTCATCTACTAATTTTGTAGATAATTGAGAGGCAGGATTGGAGGAGTGCGGATTACCAAAAATGCCTTTCTCCAATAATTGCAAGTGTTGTTTTATCAGGCTTTTAGCAAAAAGGTTAGCTCCTGTAAAATCTAAATATACCTGACCGGTTTTTTTTAATTGAGGGTATTCATCATCACGCCATTGATCTAATGCATGGGTGGTTTTATATAAAGGAAAGGCTTTCAAAAAATCACCGTACAATTTTTTTTCGCTTTTGCTTTTGGCCGGAGTAGAAAAGATCATGTTAAGCAGGCTCATTGGTAAATGATTTTATGCGTGATTTTTGCGTGAACGAAACAAAAAAATATGCGATTATTTATATGCATGTTAAAAAATACTTTACAAAGATTGTACATGCAATGAACGAATAATATCACATGATGATGTGATGCGAAAAAGTGAGAGAAATGAAAGTGATGATTAAACCAGTTTTTCATTTACCGCTTTGGAAACGGCTTCAGTCTGGCTATGTACGTGTAGTTTTTCGTACACTTTTTTTATGTGGGTTCTTACCGTATCGATGCTGATAGTAAGTTCAGCAGCAATTAATTTATAACTATTGCCTTTGGAAAGATTACTTAAAATTTCTTTTTCCCGATTGGTAAGATTGTAGTTATCAGCTACTGGTTTAGGTAACTGTTGCATTCCTTGTACCACCATTCTGGCTATGCCTGGCGACATCGGTGCTTCACCTTGCAACACCTGTTTAATTGATTCAATCAAATGATCAGAAATATATTTCTTCAATAAATAACCAGATGCGCCTGCACAAATAGCATCCAATACATGCCGGTTATCATCGAACACAGTAAGCATAATTATTTGCACCTGCTGGTTAAATAAACGGATTTGTTTTACTGCTTCTATACCGTTCATTCCAGGCATATCAATATCCATCAATATTACATCGGGTTGTAATTCTTTAATCTGAGCCACCACATCATCTACTCTTGCATAATTGCCCAGCAACAATAAATCTTTTGAAAAGGTGATTAAATTACACAGGCTTTCCCTGAGGTTATTATTATCTTCATAAACTACTATACCGATATGCATGTGAATTTTATTACAATAAAAAACAATCTGCAAAATTGCGTAATTATTATTTTATTTACCATACCCCAATCATGTGATGGGTACATCCAGAGTGATAGCTGTACCCTTTCCGATTACTGATTCAATATTAATTTTTGCATTCATGGCTTCAGCACGCTCACGCATGTTCACCAATCCATTTCCATTCTTAATTACTTTTTCATTAAACCCAATGCCGTCGTCCGTTACTTGAAGATGAAGGTGCTGCAAATCCTGTTCTAAATAAACGTCAAGATTTTTGCAATTACTATATTTGGCCGCGTTATTAACTGCCTCTTTATACAGCAGATAAAAATCCTTTCGCTTTTTTATATCGAGTTTAATATTTGAAAAATTGCCGAGTTCTTTGAAGTGGTAATTAATATTTAAAGGATCTAAAATTTCTGCTGTAAATTCTTTCATACGAAAGATCATTTGTTCAAAAGTATCATTCTGCGGATTGATCGCCCATACAATATCACCCATGCTTTCCATTATTGCAGAAGAACGTTCTTTTATTTTTTGCATACTGGTTCCCATCATGGTATTGCTGTTTCCCTGCTGTTGCAATGCCACTTTACTGAGAATATTGATACTGGTTAATGTAGAACCAATATCATCATGCAAATCACGGGCAATATTATTACGTATTCTTTCCATTGCAATTAATCGCTTTGATCTTTGTACAACCCTGTACCTGTTCACCACTAAAAAACCTATCAGAAGAATCATCGCTAAAAAAACAATAGCACCATATTGAAATGCCTTTTGCTTTTGTAAACTTGCCTGGCTTAATTGCTGGTCTTTTTTTAAAAGTGCAATTTCTTTTTCCTTTTTATCTGCCTGGTATTTTGCATCCATTTCCGCCATGTTCTTGGCAGTTGATTCTGAATATGCGCTGTCCTTATATGAACTATATGACAACTGGTATTGATAGGCTTTTTCGTAATGATGCAAGGCATATTCATTTTGTGCCATGTTAAGCAGACCTTCAATGATCTCGCCATTATCTTTATCCCGCTTTGCCAAAAGAAAATGTTTTTCTAAATAGGGCGCTGCTTTTAACGGCTGCTGTTGTGCCATATACATTTGCCCTAATCCTTCATACGCCTCCCCCAAAGTATTTTGAATACCTGCCGACTCGCAAATATGTATGGACTGCAGAAAATATTTTTCAGCTTCAGGAAATTTTTGACGGTAGTTATAAATATTGCCTAAATGTAAATATGCATAGGCCATAACTGCTTTATCATTTAATTCCTTTCCTATTTCTAAAGCCTTTTGCACGGCTATTTCGGCAGAATCGAGGCGGTTAGAAGTGTAATACATATCTGTAATATTGATCAGCTCATTAGCCAATTCATACTTTCTTCCCATAAGGTTAAAAAGCTTAGCAGCCTGTTGATGATATCCTAACGCTTTCTCATCCTGATTAAGATTTACGAATGTCATCGCAAGGGAAATATAAATATTCCCTTCATTTAAAGAGTCATGCAAATAAGTAAAGCTGCGCAGTGCTCTATAATAATGGGCAAGTGCCTCGGTGTAGTTTGCTTTATGCCGGGTATTATGGCCCAGGTACATTTCTATTTTCGCTGTTTCTCTGCCATTACTATCCAACAATGGCAACATGTCTTTTAAGCGTATAATGGTCACAGCCGTGGAATCTGATTTGCCCATCCTGGTATAAGTGCCATAAAATTCTATTTCCGCCATTGCCTTTAAGAGGATATAATTTTTTTTATTGGCTATTGACTTTGCTTCAATCAGGCATTGCAATGATGAATCAAACTTAGATCCATAGCGATAAGCGACGCCGAGAGAAACCAGGTTGCTACAAACAAAACTATCCAATGATGCACGGCGGGCGGTTTCCATTCCGGCAATAAAAGTGCGTACAGCAGCATCAAATTGTTGTTTTTTGATACAGTTATTTCCATATTGCTGAATGGCATTTAGCCTGTCGGAAATATTATTGTACTTATTCCAATCTGGTTCCTGAGCTTTTAGTTTGCAAACAAAAACTGATAAAATAACAAGTGTCAACAAAGTACTTTTCATGCTCATTTATTTTAATTAAATCTGCTGCACAAAATCCCTGGTGTTTTTAATTGTATGAAATTTAGTTAAAAGATACAGGTTTCATATCACATGATTGAGGTATAGAGTTTACAGTAAATCGCCGCTTGTTTGTAAAAGCTTTATTAGAAAATAAAAACGGTAAAGAAAAAAGGCCAGTTAGCAAGTTTTGAAGCAAACTACTTAGCCCTTGATGGAGTTCCCCAACCCGTTCCAGCAGCCGCTGATATCCGATGAACGGCGTAATAAATCAATAACACGCTTTTTTAATTCTTAGATTAGCAAATGAATACATGTTTTAAACTCACGCTTCACAGTTTTTTGCCGCCACCCTTCCTTGAAGTCGTTGGCCGGGAGGCCAGACGAAGACTGCGTTTCATCGATTAGGGATTTTTTTTGAGTAAAATAAAATAGGAATATCAAAATTGGCTAAATGTTTCGGATTCTCATTTTAAACCTTATTTTCTAATAGAAAATGGTCAACCTGTTTCAGGGTAAGACACAGCACTATAAAAGAAATGAGCAGACTTTTATTATCAGTAATATTCGTAATCTTAATCTTTGCAGAATCATGCAACTTTGGGACAGGTTTAGGAGAGGTAAGAATTACTTCAAAAGAATTTTTAAACACAACAAAGGCTGATCAAGATATTTATAATCGGGATAAGGATACAATTATGCACCAGATACAGCAATTCTTATCCACTCACTCTAAATCGTTTTACAGAAAGGAATATTTTGACTCAACTATATTATATATTGACACCATTCTTTATAGTCCTGACCAAAATAAAATTGCGATTTTTCTTTTTACAAAGAATCCAATCACGCGGCAGCTTTATCCAAATACAAAGCATAAGTATTATTATGATGCAAGTTGCTATATAGGTAAAAGGCAAAAAGATACTTTCGATTTGAAATGGCTTAAACGTTTTAGTCTCATAAATTTTTATAATCATGAAGAAGTCACAAATGGCTTGAGGAAAATGTATTTTACGGAGTTTGCAACTTTGAGAAATGGCGACAACACATATACCTACAATGTTAATCTGGACGATAAAAGGTTTTGGAACTGTTATGTCTGGGCACAATATTTTGAAGAATAACACTCTAGGGCTTATGCTAACATGGGGTTTGCTGCTATGCTGGCAAATTATACTTTTTAGCCTTCTTAGGAGTTCCCCAATACGTTCCAGCCAGCCGCCTTCTAATCTCCGCAAACGGCACCAATCAGACCGCAGACATCCATGGAAACGCTCTAAAACTTATCTTTTCAAACACGTTTTTTTCAACCCCAACCATGGTCTGACGCGCTGCGTACCGACCACTCACACTAAGCAATCGGCACCGAAGGTCAGAATGCGGTCATCTATTACATGAGATAAGATGCGTAGCATCGGCCTATTTTGTAACAACGGATTTTAATCCGTTGGAGTAAGACGACAAGGCGGAAAGAGAGCCGTAGGCTCGTACCATTTTCCTATTTTGATTTTTGTAGTTGATGATATGGTTCGAGCCTATGGCTCTCTTTAAAGAGTTGTTGTATTTTTTTTATCAACGGATTGAAATCCATTGTTACAAAATGTATCGAGCCTATGGCTCTGGTTTTTTCCATCGCTGATATTTTTTAAAACTCACGTCCGCTGCGTGGTCTCATGAACAGTGTTAATAAATGAACCAGCCGTGGTCTGGCGCGCTGCGTGCCGAATGCAACTGCCATTCGGATTTTGGTTGGCTTCAACCGGTACCAAAAATCAGACTGCGATAATAACTGCACCATTTAATTACATGAGATAAGATGCGTAGCATCGGCCTATTTTGTAACAACGGATTTTAATCCGTTGGAGTAAGACGACAAGACGGAAAGAGAGCCGTAGGCTCGTACCATTTTCCTATTTTGATTTTTGTAGTTGCTGATATTGTCCGAGCCCATGCCTCTTTAAAGAGAAGTGGTGTTTTTTTATCAACGGATTAAAATCCGTTGTTACAAAATGTATCGAGCCTATGGCTCTGGTTTTTTTCATCGCTGATATTTTTTAAAACTGGCTGCCTCTGTCTGGTTTCCTAAGCAGCAGCATAAGTTAACAGGGCGCGGTCTGACGCGTTGCGTGCCGACCGCTACTGCCATTCGGATTTCTATTAAGGTCAATCGGCACCAAAGATCAGACTGCGATAATAACTGCACCATTAAATTACATGAGATTAGATGCGTAGCATCGGCCTATTTTGTAACAACGGATTTTAATCCGTTGGAGTAAGACGAAAGATGGAAAGTGAGCCGTAGGCTCGTACCATTTTCCTATTTTGATTTTTGTAGTTGATGATATGGTTCGAGCCTATGGCTCTCTTTAAAGAGAAGTGGTGTTTTTTATCAACGGATTGAAATCCGTTGTTACAAAATGTATCGAGCCTATGGCTCTGGTTTTTTCCATCGCTGATATTTTTTAAAAACCACGTCCGCTGCGTGGTCTCATGAACAGTGGTAATAAATGAACCAGCCTCGGTCTGACGCGCCGCGTACCAACCACTGGCCAGACCGAGCCGATCCAATTCCCTCTAAATCAGTGTATTTAAGTCTGATGGGTTTTTT
>JBDSHT010000384.1:0-14930 GCA_039918315.1 Ginsengibacter sp.
TTGGTGTCCGTGTAACCCACATCAAACATTACCTCATTTATATTCTTGCGGCTATTTTCAAACCTTCTTTTAGCAGCCTCTATTTTAACTCGGTGAACATATTCCAAAACGGTATTGTTGGTTGCAATCTTAAATCTGCGTTCAAGGCTTCTTTTACCCAAAACAACTTTTGCTGCTAATTCATCCACTGTAAATCGTTCGGCAATATTTTTTTCAATATAATCCTGAGCATTCTTTATTGCTTCATCGTTGTGTCCCTTTTGACCCTGAAACATTGCAAAGGCAGACTGACTTTCGCGGTCTATATCTATAGCAAAATATTTAGCGGTAAGTATTGCCGTTTCGCGGTCGGTGTATTTCTCTACCAAATGCAGTAATAAATTCCAGTAGGAATTTGCGCCACCGCTTGAATAAATTCTTTCTTCCTCTGTAACAATGCTGCCATCCTGAACTTCTACTTCGGGAAACATTTCTCTAAACTCATTTTGAAATCCCCAATGTGTTGAACATTTTTTTCCATTAAGCAAACCTGTGGATGCCAACAAAAAAGCGCCTACGCAAAGCGATGCTACTTCTGCCCCATTATTATAAAGTTGAGTGATCCAGGAAATAGTTTGTTTGTTTGAATCAATTGCCTTGGTCATATCCCCAAACAAAGCAGGGATAACCAGCAAATCTGTTTTTTTAACTTCGCTCAACAACCTATCTGTGTGCACTGAGAATTTTCGGTCACTGAGAAAAATTTGCTTTTTTAATCCTACCAATTCTATTTTAAATAATGGCTGCTTACCCGACAAAACCAAAAATTGATTTACTGCATTAAAGCAATATTGCGGGTCTGCAATGGCTTGTATTACTGAATTTTCCGGAATTAAAATGGCGACTTCTTTCATGTTGATAAGATTAAAAAAGCTGTGTCGCAAATTACCTTTTTTTTGTCCCTATTACGCATTCCTTTTTATTGCGCATCTTCCCATCTTTGTATTGTTAATAAAATCAGTTGACCCAAATAATAAAAAATATGAACAACAGAATTACGGTAGATGCTATCATACATGCAGACATAGAAAAGGTTTGGAATTACTACACCAATCCTGAACATATCACTAAATGGAATTTTGCCGACGCAAGCTGGCACTGTCCAAAAGCCACCAACGATATGATAGTTGGCGGCAAATACTTTGCAAGAATGGAAGCTAAAGACGGAAGTTTAGGTTTTGATTTTGAGGCCGTTTACGATGAAATAAAAATGGGAGAAAGTTTTACCTATTCATTTGGAGACAGGCAAGCAACCGTTGAATTGAAAAATTCAGGTAAACAAACCGAAATAAAAGTTTCTTTTGACCCCGAAAAAGAAAATTCAATTGAAATGCAAAAAGGAGGTTGGCAGGCAATATTGAATAACTTTAAAAACTATAGCGAGAACAATTAGTTTCTAAGTCAAAAAGAAAATAAAATGAAAACAATAAAATTCACAACAAAAATTAATACGCCCAGAGAAAAAGTTTGGAGCACATTGTGGAACGATTCCACATACAGGCAATGGACGTCTATATTCAGCAACGACTCCCATGCCGTAAGCGACTGGGAGGAAGGAAGTAACATTCAATTCGTTGATGGTAAAGGCGATGGTATGTTCAGCATCATTGAGAAGAAAATTCCAAATCAACAAATGTCTTTTAAACATTTGGGTGAATTAAAAAAAGGTGTTGAAGAAAAAAAAGATTGGACAGGTGCTATGGAAAATTATTAACTGGATGAAACAAATGGAATAACCGAATTGAATATAGAAATGGATGTAAACGAAGAGTTTGAAAAATATTTTTCGGAAACATTCCCGAAAGCGGTTGAATTAATAAAGCAAATTTCAGAGAGATAATTAAAACAATACAAAATGGCAAATCAAATTTATCCATGCTTATGGTTTGACGGACAAGCCAAAGCTGCAGCAGATTTTTACTGCTCAATATTTAAAAATTCAAAAATAACCATTGATACTCCGATGGTCGTAAACTTTGAACTCAACGGAAAAAAATTCATAAGTTTAAATGGTGGCCCCATGTATAAATTTTCACCTGCAACTTCTTTTGTTGTTGATTGTGAAACACAGGAAGAAATTGATTTTTACTGGGAAAAATTAGGTGATGGTGGTATATATAATCAATGCGGTTGGCTTGATGATAAATTCGGTGTTTCATGGCAAATTGTTCCGACTATATTAGGTAAGCTAATGACTGATCCGGAAAAAGCACCGAACGTAATGAGGGCATTTATGCAGATGACCAAGTTTGATATTGAAAAATTGATGAACGCTTAAATAATCGATGACACAAATTAGTTCTTACCTCACCTTCCACGGAAACTGTCGTGAAGCAATGACCTTTTACAAAGAATGCCTGGGAGGCGAACTCACATTTCAAACAATTGATCAATCACCATTGTCAGAAAAAATGCCAGCGCAAATGAAGGAATGTATTGTACACTCAACTTTAATAAAAGGCAATCTTATAATAATGGCTACCGATTGTGTAGGAGAAGAAGGTCTCGTAAAAGGAAATGCGGTTTCACTTTGCCTCATCTGTAGCAGCGAAAAAGAAATAAATGAATGTTATAAAAAACTTTCTCAAGGTGGGCAACAAACACATCATTTAGAAGATACATTTTGGGGCGCAATCTTTGGTTGCCTAACTGATAAATATGGAAACCTTTGGTTGCTTAATTATAACAGAGAACAAAAACAATAATACTTTCTTAAACCATAAAAAAAATAAAAATGACAAACAACAATGTATCCTTACACAGAGTATTCACAGCGACTCCCGAAAAAGTGTATCGTGCCTTTACCGAACCCAATGCCCTTGCATCCTGGTTGCCACCTTACGGATTTTTATGTGTTGTGCACGATATTGATGTTAAAGAAGGAGGTAGTTTTAAAATGTCTTTTACCAATTTTTCTACAGGTAGTGAACAATCCTTTGGAGGCGAATATTTGGAAATAAAACCAAATGAATTTTTAAAGTACACTGACAAATTTGATGACCCGAATTTGCCCGGCGAAATGATTACAACTATATGGTTAAAAAAAATTTCGTGTGGCACAGAAATTAAAATAACACAGGAAGGAATTCCTGAACAGATACCTGCGGAAATGTGCTATTTAGGATGGCAGGAGTCTTTGGAAAAATTGAAAAAATTAGTGGAACCTAATATTCCCGATGCATAATTTCTACGATTGATCTTTTAGTGTAGCAGATTCATGAAAACAAATTATCAACAACAAAACGAAATGAAAAAAACGAATATCATCTACTGGACAACAACCATTATTATTTTTATAATGGAAGGTGTAATTCCGGCATTCACTTCACAGACTGAACTTGCCAAAGAAGGAATAAGGCATTTGGGCTACCCGCAATATTTTGGTAACACCCTTGTTGTATTTAAAGTTTTAGGTGCATTGGCTTTAATAATTCCACAAATGCCCAAACGCTTTAAAGAGTGGGTGTACGCCGGGTTTGCGTTTGATTTTATTTTCGCAGGCATCAGCCATTTTGTAGTGGACGGTATGGATTTCCAATCTTTCTTTCCTTTGATCTTGTTGGGAATATTAATTGTCTCTTACATTTATTTTCATAAATTAAATACCAAACAAAATGTCATTTCAGGCATAGATAGATAGATAACATCCAAAAGAAAACAGGCAAGACCCCTAAGAAAAAATCCATTTTGTGCGAATTAAAATCTGTGGCAATTCATTTTTAAACTACTGCTTCTTTATTGTATCTATTTCTATATTCTATAGGCGACATACCGGTAACTTTTCTAAACACTTCACGAAATGCTTTTGCATCTGAGTAACCTACTTCATACATCACTTCACCAATTGTTTTGCGACTGCTTTCAAATGCCTTTTTAGCCGCTTCAATTTTTACTCTTTGCATATATTCTACCGGAGTATTTCCGGTGGCTTTAATAAATCGCCTGTCAAAGTTTCTCCGGCTTAGCGCAAATTTTGAAGAAAGATTTTCAACAGATATTTTCTCATGCAGCTTACTCTCGATATAGGTCTGCGCTTTTTTCACCGCGTCATCCTCATGTAATTTCTGTCCGGTAAAAATCGTAAAGGCGGACTGACTATTTCTATCCATTTCAATCTGGAAAACTTTAGAACAATAAATCGCTGTCTGCCTGTCATAGTACTTTTCTACCAGGTAAATAATCAGGTTTAAAAATGAATATGCTCCGCCATTTGTATAGATTCCGTTCTCATCAGTAATGAGTTTATCAGTTTGCAAATTCACATTAGGAAACAGGGTTCTGAAATCATCAGCAGCAGACCAATGGGTAGAGCAACTTTTACCATCAAGCAAACCCGAAGCAGCCAACAAAAAAGCGCCTGTACAGATACTTGCCACTTCCGCACCCTGTATAAATTGTTTTTCGATCCACTCAATTAATTTTTTATTTGCCTGCAAAGTCTTTCTGTAATTATGGTTTAATGAAGGAATGATGATGAGATTTGTTTTGTTAATCGCAGCAATATTCGTGTGAGGTTTTACAGAAAATAATCCATCATAAAAATCTACCTTTTTAGAAATGCCGGCCAACTGAATGTCAAACAATTCCTTTTTCCCGGTACCCTTTCGGTATGCATTGGCTCTTGTAAATATTTTGTAAGCACCCACAATGCTACTTAAATTATTTTCACCTTCAGGAACAAGAATAGTGAGGTGTTTCATTCTAATAAATTTTGATAAAGGTATAAAATGCATTTGTCCAAATCAACCCACGAGAATGTCCATTTTACACCCCTTCAAAATATTATTTAGTCAATACTTTTGTAACTGACATTTTACATCTACCAAAAAATAAAATGAAACGGCCGATAATATTCTTGATCTTTTCTGTTTTAACATTTGCAGGCTGCAACAATAATGCGAAGCAAATAAACAGTAACAAAAACTTTAATGATTCCACCCGGCAAAAAAAAATAATTATGGATAAAAATTTTACAACTACATTTTTGGTGAACAACACACCTGAAGAAGTTTTCAATGCCATCAATAATGTTCGTGGATGGTGGAGTGAAAACATTGATGGAAGCACCGATAAACCCGGCGCTGAATTTCTTTACCATTACAAAGATGTTCATATCAGCAAAATGAAAATCGTTGAATTCATTCCCAATAAAAAAGTGGTTTGGCTTGTCCTGCAAAACCAATTCAACTTCACCAAAGACCAAAGTGAATGGAAAGGAAATACAATAGTTTTTGATATCTCTGAAAAAGGTAACCAGACTCAAATTCAGTTCACACATGTAGGGTTAACGCCAGCTTATGAATGTTACAATGATTGCCATGACGCGTGGACCAGTTACATCCAGGGTAGTTTAAAAGATTTGATCACCACCGGAAAAGGAAAACCTAATACAAAAGAAGATGATTCTCTCAACACTGAATTAATAGAAAAATGGGGGCTGCCTAAAAAATAAAATATGAGTGGTAACAAATTAGACGATTACACTTTCCGTTTTGAATCTTCCAAAACTCCCGAAAACATTTATGCCGCAATACTTGATTTTCGAAGCTGGTGGTCAGGATTGTATGCAGAGGTTTTTGAAGGGGAAGCAAACAAGTTATCAGATGAATTTACTTTCCGTGCCGGCGAAGGAGTACATTATTCCAAACAAAAATTAGTGGATCTTATTCCTAACAAAAAGATTGTTTGGTTGGTGACTGACAGTAACCTTTTCTTTTTGGAAAACCCGCACGAGTGGACCGGAACTAAAATTTGTTTTGATATTTCAAAAACTGAAGACAGAAACCAGGTAACTTTCACACACTTGGGCTTAGTTCCTAAAAATGAATGTTATAAAAATTGTGCCGGTGCATGGACGCTGTATCTGGAGAATCTGGAAGAGAAAATTAAGTGAATGTAAAAGTTGCTTTTAATGGAATGCTTCCCACTCCTACATAAAAAAAGAGGCAAACTTTTTAGTTGCCTCTTTCCATTCAGAGTGGTTCTAAGAATCAAAAGCAATAATTATTTAACCGAGGAATTATTTAAATGTCACCCCCACAGTCTTTCATTTTTTACTAGGATACTAATTATTAATAATCATGCCAACGTTAGTTGTCAAAAAAAAATAAATGGATTTTTAGAAAAAATTAACGGTAGAAAAATGTAAAATTTTTGTTGGTATTATAAAAATATTTATACCCTCAAAAGCCGGCTGTTGTTGGCAATCCCCGCCAACAATGATATAGTAAGAATCTGGAAATTATTTTTGCAGGGAAAATGTAGAAGCCCGTCGGCGGGGCACCAACAGTAGCACGGATTACCAGGGTTGCCAACCTTTGGAAGGTTGGCAACCCTCCCATTCACCACCCTTCTTTCCTCCTCTGTCAATCCATATAATTGATACACCGGCTTTTGTTGGCGTCCCCGCCAACAATGATATAGTTATTGTCTGGAAATTATTTTTGTAGAGAAAAGTTAGAAGCCCTTTGGCGCGGACGTCAACAGTAGCACGGGGTAGATCTTTACAATGAATTAGTTCCCGGATAACATTGTCAAAGACCAAACATTTTTGTTGGCGACACTATTTCATAAATTGAATCAGTTCATTATTATAATCGATTTTCACCTTGAAATACTTTAATGCGCTACCGCCAACAGCACCTTTAACTACTTTATCCATTGATGTAATCATATTCTTTGACCACGCTTCGTCGGGCCGTACTGAAAATAAAACCGGCCCTACCGAGTAACTACCAATTGTTACGGATGGCACTTCAATAATATTAGTAAAATTATCTGCATTTTTATACACCTTCCATGTGGGATGATTGGAAACCCATTTATTGTAAACAGATTTAGCGATAAATGAACCGGCAATGGAAGCATTAGAAGTATTCATTTGCATCTTTCCGGTATCGGATAATATAAAACTGGCTCCCGTGTCAAACAGCATATCTAAAGTATCGCCATCGATAACCACTTTCATACTTGGATGGCCAAATAATTTATTGCCACTTTCATCTTTTTTAAATCCTATTGATTGAATGTTTTCATTCTTTGCTTCATTTTTATTTATGGGTGTATTCACCCATATTTTTTGATTCAGGTAATCAAATGTCCAGGCTTTTCCCATAAAAAAATGTTGTCCTAAAAAGATGTCCTGAGGTATTGACTTTAAAAGTACAACACCTTGCTCCCCAAGAATTTTTTTGCTAGGAACCAGGAATAGGCTTTCTTTCACCGGAATGAAGGAAGCCGTTTCAATAGGCGGAATTCTTTTATCAGCTACAAGATCATCAAACAAAATGTACTGCACATCCTGGTCGCCAATCGTGAGTGATTTTAAATCTTTGCTTAAACCATTCTTCTCTGCTACATCAGGAAAAAGAGCGGTAAAGCCTCCTCCTGTGTCAGCAAAACCCAAAAGCGTATCACCCTTTGATGTAGCAATCTTTACATAGAACCGGGCTCCTTCAATAAATTGTGATGGCAATAAAATTCCTTCAGATTTATCTTGCGCATTACCATTCAAACTCAAAATATAAACGCTCAGAAATAGAACCAATTTATTCATTGGATTAAGGTTGTAATTGAATTATAAATTTAAAATAAATGTTCGGATTAAATAATGAAATCTAACCCGGCTGTTGTTGGCATCCCGCCAATAATGATATAGTTAGAATCTGAAAAATTTTTCTGTAGAGAAAATTTAGAAACCCGTTGGAGGACGCCGACAGTAGCACAGGTAAGACAGCGCACAATTCAAAAAAGGCAAAGTAAAAAAATTTTATAATTTGCACCATGTTCACCCGGCTCTTGTTGGCGTCCCCGCCAACAATGATATAGTTATAATCTGGAAATTTTTTTGCAGAGAAAATTTAGAAGCCCTTTGGCGATACGCCAACAGTAGCACGGGTTACCAGGGTTGCCAACCTTTGGAAGGTTGGCAACCCTCCCTTTCAATTTATTTCCCATCAGGATTTAAAACATTCTTCCGGTGTTTCAACTAATAAGAATCTTTTATACATTTGATCCATGCTATCAGAAGAATTAAAACTGAAAACAAAACAACACCATCAGCAACTTGAAGTAAAAATTATTGGAGCTATTAAATCAATTCAACACAAAAATGATTATGTGCAATTGTTACAATTGTTCGCCGGCTTTTTCGGTGCATTGGAGGTATCAATAGATCAAATTATGGATTTGAAATTTTTGCCTGATTATGCCCTTCGTCGTAAAGCAACAGCCTTACACTCCGACCTGATATTACTTTCTGCTTCGCTACCAATAAAATTAGAAAGTCAAAATTTACCAACGATAGAAAACAGCCTTCAGGCACTTGGGGCGCTGTACGTAATGGAAGGATCCACTTTAGGCGGCCAGGTTATTGCCAAAATGATTCTAAATAAATTACCCGAAGAAAAGGCGTTCTCTTTTTTTAAAAGCTATGGTGAGAAGACCAATGAAATGTGGAACTTTTTTAAGGCAACTATTGATGCGATTGATTTGACAAAAGACGAAATGGACATTGTCATTGAATCTGCCAATGAAACGTTTCACAAATTCAGTTTGTATGTTGACTTTGTCAACGCAGATTAAATGATAAGGAAAAAGTAGAACCCATTCCTTCTTCACTCTCTACCCGGATCTCTCCTTCATGTTTTTCAACAATCTTTTTAACGATTGCAAGCCCAACGCCTGAACCTTCTATACTGCCTGCATTTCCCATTCGCCTGAATAGTATAAAAATGTCATTGATATCCTTTTTTGGAATTCCGATTCCATTGTCTTTTATAGTGTAGATAATTTTTTGCTGCTCCACTTTACCTTCTATCGTGACAGTAGGATGTAACGCATGCTGTGAATATTTCACAGCGTTGCCAATCACATTGCTGAAGACTTGCCAAATCATCACGGGATCACCCTGTAAATCGGGTGTTTCCCCTACTGTGATGCCGGACTTTACTAATGAGTACACCTCCCCCATATCCTGCACAATCTCTCTTAGAAGATTTCCCATGTTGATGGGTTTGTACTCTATCACCTGCCGTCCAATGCGTGAATATTCAAACACTTCTTTTATCATGTCATTCATCACCTGAGACCGGTTAATAATTCGCTTGATAAAAATCTTATTATCAGGGGGAATCTGCTCATTGGACTCTAACAATTGCGCATACCCGTAAATAGCAGTCAGCGGTGTTTTCAAATCATGGGAAATGGTATAACTGAATGAGTCCAATTGTTCATAAGACTCTTTCAACATGTCATGTAAGATTCCTGCAGCACTTGCCTTGGCATTTATTACCCCTAACACTTCCGCCCTCAGGCGCATAACAGCTTTTACTTCTTCACCGGTCCATGGTTGAGACATTCCGGAAACTTGTTGTGTCCATTTTGCAAATGAATGGCGGGGCGACATTTTACTGATATTATCTTCGCCTACGTTTACAGGCTTGTCCGGGTTTCCTGCCCAGTAAATAGTCTCAATTATTTCAGGCTTGAACCAGATAATGTATTCATTCAGCTCTTTAGATAGGGTTATTGATAACAGCCCACATGCGGTGTTTTTATAAATTACTGCCGGGGGAAATGCTTGTCCCAAATTATTGGTTTCATAAAAACCTTCTGAACTGTTTTCAGAAATCCATGTAACCAGTTGTTGAATGTCTTCCATTTCCGGTACCACACCGGCCATTGTTATCTTCTTATTATATATAAGTGCAGCCCCGGTTGCGTGAACCATCTCCAATATGGTGCGCTGCCCGTCAAAAAGTGCATCTTCTATGAAATTAGTACTGTGAAGTTTGACAGACAGTTCATCAACCTTGCTGTACAGTGAAGATAGCAATTGGATGTCTTCCGCATCCTGCCTGATTTCTAATGTAGCCGATAAAATCTGGCCAACAAGTTTTGCAGCCTCACGTGACTGATAATTAATAAAACGGGGAGAGTAGCTATGACATGCAATAAGTCCCCATAGCTCCTTTTTGTATATCAGCGATATACTAAAGCTCGAGGCCACACCCATATTTTTCAAATATTGGATATGCATAGGCGACACGGCACGCAGGGTGGAACACGTCAAATCCAGGTCGGTGGGCTCACCTTTCAATGCAGCAATTCCTGCGGGCTCCTCATCAACATTGCTGATAAGCCGTGTCAAATTCACTTTATATAATTCCCTGGCTTGTTTAGGAATATCAGAAGCAGGATAATGAAGACCTGTCCACGATTCTAAATCTATTCGTTTTGATTCTGCCACCACTTCGCCATGTCCATCTTCGGCAAATCGATAGATCATAACCCGATCATACTTAATGATTCGCCTGACCTCCTCTGAAGTGGTTTTTAATAATGCATTTAATGAGGCACCCCTAAGTATTGTTGGAATAGATTTAGTGATCAACTTGGCCAACTGACTGTCTGGGATAGATCCTGCTTTTTCAAATTCAAAAATTATATAGTTTGCTGATTCGGAAATAATCAGGTTGTACAATTCATCACCAATATTCAAACTAACAGGGTTTATATCAGCAAAATTTTGTTCTAAGATATTTAACCAGTTTATTTTTTTGGAAGTATCTATCAAATTTCCCACATCCTGGATAGCCTGGTTCAGAAACTGAGGAAAAGTATCAGGTATAAAGTCATTGCTGTTCTCGCTTAAGAAACGGATCATGCCCTTCTTATCAGTAGCCAACAAAAATCCATGTGATTGTATTTTCCCCGGAATATGAATAGGCTCCAACTCACAATTTGTAAGGTCCACTTTTAAAAGCGACATATTAGATGATTTAGACACAAGCAATAGAAAGGTAATTATAAATACCCAACGATCATATTTTAAAATAAAAATTAAATACGCATTTAATTACATTGTCATAGATAAGCCTCAAAGTGCGCGCACGGAACTTCCTCAAAATATTGTTGTCCGGCTCTTGTTGGCGTCCCCGTCAACAATGATATAATTATAAACTGGAAATTATTTTTGTAGAGAAAATTTAGAAGCCGTTGGCGGGGACGCCAACAGTAGCACGGCAATAGGAACAAAATTGGACCAGAAAGCACTGGTAGAATGAAGAAAAATTAATGTAGAAATTAAACACTAAAAAGCAAAATCGTTGTCTCGTATCACAGCGTTATTCTGCTGTATATTGTTTTGCTTTTGAAAAGGCATCGGTAAGGTGATGTTGGCTTTTTGACGCATTCATTTCACCGTCATCTTCAATCATGCAGGCACAATTTTTTACAAGCAAATAGGTAATTACCGAGGCTGCTGCAAACGTGAGTACTAATATTTTTTTCATCAGGTAAGTTTTACTTTTAAAAAAAGGTTCGTTGAAAATGATACCAATTCGTATGCCATTTTTAGCAGTAAAGTTTTTGAAGTTTTTTCTTTCAATTATCTCTTTTGCAAATGACATGATCTTGATTTGTAGAAATCCTTTGCTGAGTAAATTAGTTTATGATTTCCCGAACTATTCAGCGCCAATAAAAAATTACATTCCAATCTCCATAAAGTTTACCTTAACAACACAATACTGGAGACATAAATCAAAACGCAGGAATCGTTAACCATAAAAGATCAAAAATGGCAACAGAAGGAACGAAAGAAAATCCGTGGAAATTAAAAACTCCACCACTTACTTCTGAATACGAAATGTATAAGGATGTAAAAAACGGCAAAGAAGTTATTATGTGCATCGTTGGCAAGACAACTCTTATCTATGATGCAAAATGCCTGGCCGACTTGCAAACTATGCTGAAACAGCATGGGGACTGGATGGAACTGGGTAGCGCTGACGAACAAAAACCTGTCAAGGATGGAACTGTTGAAGCATGGGGACGGTCAGAAAATAATCCAAATGGTGGTTGGTATGGACTTAAAAAAGGACTTCGCGGGCGTTTTGCAATGTATCTGCCACCGCTAATGGAAAAGCTGGGACTTGCAGAGGTAACACACGATGCGAGGGGAAATAAAATGAGGGCCAAGTAACACGCGACATACAGACGAGTAAATTCTTAGGCGAGTAAAAGGGATTGTTGTGTAGTGTTGGAAAATGTAAAGAGTCGATAGGAAAAACTAATCGGGGGTATTGGAAGAGAAAACATTCTTGTATTCCGGGACTTTTTGAGTGGGTGTATTAAAATGCATCAGCCGAATTTTATGTTAGCACTTCGGCAGTAAACTTCAAAGAAGGCAATCATACTTTTTAATATTAGTCTTCGTTTTGTAATAAAAAAAATTACCAAAAAACTAAACGTATGCAAACTGAGCAAAGCACAGAAGACTTGTTAACGATGGACGTTTATTATGAAAGAGCCAGTACCGGAAAGCGGCTGGCAAACTATGTAATCGACCTGGTTATGTTTTATATTTTTGTTTTTGCTTTCGGAATGCTACTCGGTCTTTTAGCACCAGAATCTCTTGATTCGTTTACAGATGATAATGGTGGATTTGGCTTGCTCGAAAGAATAATTACTCTGGCGCTCTATGGTTTGTTTATGTCTCTTGTAGAAACTTTATTCAAAGGAAAATCAGTCGGAAAATTCATAACGAAAACAAGGGCAGTCAATTTAGATGGCAGTGAAATAACGGTCAGTTCAGCGTTTGCGCGAGGCTTCAGCAGAGCGGTTCCATTTTGTGCCTTCAGCGCGTTTGGTACTCCATGCAATCCATGGCAGGATAGATGGACAGATACAATGGTAATTAATGATCAGAATTAAATATAGTCCGAATTGAGATTCGGACTTCATACACCACAGTTCGACAAGGCATTGAAAATAAAAAATTTTATCAAAGAATTTCGACCCTGGCTGCACAAGGTCGTAAAAATATAACCCCGGAAAAATCGAAAAAAGAAGCGTTAAAAAAGATTCGAAAAAGAAGTGTTGCGCGGAAATTCTTTATGCGAAAAAAATTCTGACATCCATTTTGACAAGTAACGAATTAGGTTCAACGCTCCGCACGTCTCATTTTCTCCCCATACAAATCGTAACATGAGTATAGAAATACTCAGATGATTTGTAATACACCGGGGGAGGACGATAATATTCTATGTCCCCCACAAACTGTTTCCAATACGCCCATTACTATTGTCCGCATCCACGATATTCATTTTTTCGCAGGTAGGCACAATTTTATATACAGTAAACAAAAAGGATTTCTATGAAAAGAGACGGCGCAACAGAAAGTGTATGGCAAAATAATATTCCCGAGTATATTTCAAAAGTATTCGTGGATCTAACAGAAACTTACGATGTAATAATTGTTGGAGGCGGAATGACTGGCATCACTACTGCTTTACTATTACAGGAAGCCGGCAAAAAATGCCTGGTGGCTGAAGCCCAAACTTTGGGATTTGGAACGTCATCGGGTACGACTGCGCACCTCAATACTATTCTCGATCTAACTTATGATCAGATCGCAAAAAATTTTGGTGAAGACAATGCAAAACTGGTTTTAAAATCGACTCTTGAATCCATTAACCTGGTGAATAATAATGTTGACAAGTTCGGAATTGATTGCGAATTCAGCAGGCAACAGGGTTATCTTTTTTCACAGGATGAAACACAGTCCGATGATCTCGACGAGGCATTTACCGTTTCCGAAAAGATCGGCTGCAGAGTAGCCTATAGCGACACCATTCCTATTCCTGTTGATTTCAAAAAAGCACTGGTTTTTCAACAACAGGGACAGATTCATCCTACTAAATATTTATTAGGTATTGCAAAAGCTTTTGAAGATGCAGGCGGCGTCATTGTTCAACAATGCCGCGTAACTAACGTCCATGAAAACGAAGAAAAGATTCTGGAAGTGGAAACTGTACAAGGAACACTACTTGCTCATAATTTAATTTACGCCACACACATTCCACCTGGCGTAAACCTTTTACATTTCAGATGTGCTCCTTGGCGCAGTTATGCAATGGCACTTCAATTAAATGATGATAATTATCCTGACGGAGTTGCGTACGACATGATTGATTCGTACCATTATTATCGCACACTTGAAATGAATGGAGAAAAATTTTTGATCGCTGGTGGCCAGGATCATAAAACTGCAGAAGAGAAAAATACCGATCAGTGTTTTGTGGAACTTGAGCAATATCTGAGACAATATTTCGATGTTAAAAATGTAGCTTACCAATGGTCTTCGCAATATTATGTGTCCGCAGACGGACTGCCATACATCGGCCATTTACCGGGAAATCCGGATAATGTTTTTGTAGCCACAGGGTATGGAGGAAACGGAATTACTTTTAGTCATGTGGCTGCCAGTGTGCTTACGGGGTTAATTGTTAATAAAGAAAGTGAGTATGAGAAATTGTATAACCCTTCACGCGTAAAACCCGTTGCCGGCTTTAGTGAATTTGTAAAAAACGCAGCCGATGTTACCGCAAATCTGGTAAGCAAAATATTTCCGGCAGATAAAATAAATGATCTGGATGACATGCAAAATGGCGAAGCAAAAGTGGTAAATTATGAAGGACATTCTGTTGCTATTTACAAAGATGAAGATGGGATTATTCATTCTGTAGATCCCGCCTGTACGCACATACAGTGTACGGTGGCATGGAATCAATCAGAGAAAGCGTGGGAATGCCCATGTCATGGTTCCAGGTTTAGTGAACATGGAGAAATGCTAAATGCTCCTGCCAGAAAGGATTTGGCGAGAATAGATTTACAAAAATATAATGATTGATAAAGGGAATGTAAAAATTAAAATTCTTCTTGTAACAAACTTGTAAAGAAGAAGCAACAGGCAGCGCATAGGCATGATAGTTATTAAAGAAGTACATTTCAGAAGTATCAGACTTGCGGAAATTCATAGTTGCTTCAAATGGCTTTTTATTAATTTCTGCCCTGTAGTGCAATTGAAAATCGGCCTTGCCTTCATTAAG
>JBDSHT010000385.1:0-3110 GCA_039918315.1 Ginsengibacter sp.
TTCATTGGGGTATGCAAAGGTCAATAGGAAACCATTGGACGTTTAATGCGCAAGTAGGTGCCGGTTACGCATACAATACTGACTACAAAGTTGGCTTAATTTATCCGGCTCTGGACTTTACGTTTTCTTATATTATTTTGAAATTAAAGAAATGACTTTTTAAAAACCCGCCACGTAACCATCAATATATAATGCACGGTTCTGCAACCACGTTCTTAATTTTTGTACCTCCCCTTTAAAATCAACTTCACCAAATTCCCATTTTGCCAAGTCTCTCTTTTGAGACTCTGAAATCAAAACTGCATATTCATCAAGGTATTGAAGTAAAATCGGCAATTTATTTGTTCTAAAAAAAGTCCATCTTTCCCTGTATAATTTTTTAATTACAGGATCAGTTAAAAACCTGCTGAAAAAAATTGTGCCTTTGCTGGCCTTGCTCCCAGTCCAGAATAAATATTTAGTGTAATCATTGAAATACACTAAATCATCTTCCAAATCAAATGCCCAATCAAAATCCCAAATCTCTCCCATCATGTATTTACCCCCTTTGTGTTTATATAGATAGGTACTTTTAGGATGATTGATTTCTTCATTCTGACACAGATTATAAACGATCAAATAATTAACCATTGAGGGTGCATCAATTAAATCCAAATAATTATTATTAGGAAAAGAAGGGGAAGCAACTAGTTGTTCCATTGCATTAAAATCAGTCTGTATTTTGGTAAGTTCTGTTGCTGCATCTAACGTTGTATAGCCTGCCAGTTCGGGATACTGAACCATAACAGGCAAATTATAATTTGCAGAAATGAATTTATAATCTTCATCATAATTAGCATCCATCTCCAGCCATACACTTCCTTCTTCCAAATCAACACGATTAGGTGCTACTTCTTTTTGTTCGGTAAAAGTATAATTGCCTATATAGACACCATTAAGAGTAACATCTACCGGAATAATATTATTGGTATAAGGCATATTCAGCAATTGCCCTGTTCTCATGGCAATGGCATTGAGCATCAAAGTCGGATCCAGATAATTGGCTAATAATATCCAATCTTTATCGGCCGGTAATCCCAATAATGAAGCGGCAACATCTAATTTAATCCGGTACGGTTTTTTAGGAAAATCCCATGTGGAGTTTCCCCTTCCTTTTATTCTAGTAGTACCCTCATAATTTTCGTAAACACCCATCCCTTCGATTTTTAAACTTCCTTTTACATAAACATCTTTGGAGGTGATCGGAACACTATTTTCCGTCTGAATGTATAATTGCGGAACACCCTTCTTCAGTTCGGGTAATTTAATCTTAATAAAGATGGCGTAGCTTCTCTCACTTCCGTTCTCCGCTTTTACAGTATAATTAATTTTTTTAGTAAAATCATTTGGCGTAACGCCAGACTCTTGTTTTACATTTCCAATAAAAACTGAATTACCATTTGTAGAAAAGGTTACAATTAAATGTGAATTGTCAATATAATCCGGAAGAGTAAGTGTAATGGTGTCATTCTTTATAACTCCCGAAATATCTTCTTTCAGCACATCTTTATTCAGTGATACTTCAATTTTAAAAACCGAAATATCTTTAAGATTACTTCGTGTGTCAGCAGGCTCATGTTTTTTGCACGAAGCGATCACTAAAAGTGAAAGCAAGATTGGGTAAAGAGAAAGTCTTTTCATAATTCTGCTAAGATAAAAAAACACAGGGAATTAATTGATAATTATTGTTTCTTAAACGGAAAAATAAATGACATTTTGAATATAAGATCTTTTAGGTTTACAGGTTGTCCGTTACGAATTGTTTGCAATAATCTTTTATTAGTTGTCGTACTAGCCTAAACTGCTCGTTTATTTCGTCTTCTGTTCCTATCGCTTTCGCCGGGTCTGGAAAGTTGTGATGAAACTTTTTTGCTTTCGTTGGAAAAAACGGGCAACGCTCTTTTGCATTGTCGCAAACTGTAATTACAAAATCAAATTCAATGTTACGATACTCATCAATGTTGTTGGAACTGTGGTTTGACAGGTCAATTCCATCCTCTTTCATTGTCGCAATTGCTCTCGGATTAACTCCGTGAGTTTCCACACCTGCACTATAAATCTCTGCTTTGCCATTTGCAAAATGCCGCAAATAACCTTCTGCTATTTGACTACGACAACTGTTGCCTGTACAAAGCACTAATATCTTTTTCATCCTTTTATTTTTAATTTAAACAATAGCCGCTTTTCATTATTTTATTTTCTTAAATTCAAAAAGCACTTCCTTCCCATTACCGCTAATTTTTGCGTGCAACGTATCTCCTACCATTTTATACTCAATCGCTTTTGGAAACTCGTTATCCTGATTTTCGCAGATGAATTTCCGTTCTTCTATCACCGTTAGTTTAAATTTTGTGGGTATCACATCACCTTTTTCTGAAACGTCAAAACTCCAATAAGTGCCTGATTTAATCAACTTAATATTTTCCTCCCATTCCTTATCACTATTCTGAATATAGCCAAGCCCAATATATTCCGAATCACTTTTCTTTTCCCAGTTCTCAAAAGTTTGTACCCCGCCCTTATCGTTGGTCCTTATCCATTTGCCCAAAAGCCAATCGAAATTTTGTTTTACAATCTCAACATTATTTTTATTTTCTGTTTCAGTCTGGGCTTGCTGATTACAGGAATACAGTACAAGACCGATGGTGACGATAAAGAATATTTTTTTCATTTTAAATCTTTTGTTGGTAAAGGGATTGCCTTTCCGAATGTACAAACTATCCAAACTTCAAATTAAAAAAGTATCAGATTTCTGCTTTGCGAAGTAACCTCAAACATAAGGAGGGTGCCAGAAACAGTGGGGTTTGGTTGGCTTCTTGTGCGACCCCGATGGGGTCGAATGTTTATAGAATAATGTTCATTCTACAAATATGTGACCCCAAAGGGGTCATACTTTTTCCTCATGTTAGTTCGACCTTAAACAGCGCTTTCTGAAGTGTTCTCAAAACGAAAGCGGGTGTTGTCCTAAATTTTATTCTTAGCATTGCCAAACCCATCTGTGTCAGGTTAAGGTGATAACGCAGAGTTGAACCCAGTGTCTCTAAGTCAGTGTCAGCGGGTATTATCGTGAT